>WQUQ01000001.1 GCA_009782025.1 Desulfobulbus sp.
AAATGATTATCGAACAAAAAACCATCCACAACGTACAGCAAGGAACTGATTCCTGGCTGAAATTGCGCGCCCGCTTCTTCACGGCATCCGAAGCGCCGGCAGCCCGTGGCGTCAGCCGCTACACCAGTCGCAGCGAATTGCTACGCCAAAAGGCTACCGGGCTAACCGCTGAACATGACAACGCAAAGCAAATCCTGTTTGCGCAGGGCCACGCATCCGAATCAGCCGCCCGCCCGATGGCTGAATCCTTCCTTCAAGACGAACTTTATCCGGTAACAGTGACTGCCGAAATTGACGGAGTGCCGCTACTGGCGAGCATGGACGGCCTGACGATGGACGATTCCGTGGCATGGGAAACCAAGTTCTGGAATGAAGAGCTTGCTGCCAACGTGAAAGCTGGAACGCTGCCCGAGCACTACACGATTCAGATGGATCAACAACTTGCCGTTAGCGGAGCAAAGCGTTGCTTTTTCACTTGCACCGATGGCACACCAGATCGCTTTGTTTCGTGCTGGTATGAGTCGAGTGAAGAGAAGATTGCTCAACTCATATCGACATGGAAGCAATTCGCCAAAGACCTCGCCGACTGGCAACCCGAGCTGGTCGTGGTCGAACCCGTTGCCGCCCCGGTCGAAGGCTTCGGCTCCCTCGTGCTGCGCGTCGAAGGCCGCGTTACCGCCTGCAACATGGACGCCTTCAAGGCGCAGGCCGACGCCTTCATCGCCCGTCTGCCGAAAGCCGCCGAGCTTTCCACCGATCAGGATTTCGCCAACGCCGAATCCGCCGTCAAAGCCTGCGCCGAGGCCGAGGACAGAATCAAGGCCGCGCTCGATGTCGGCCTGTCGAGCATGGCTGACGTCGACGCCGTCTTTCGCGCCGCCCGGCAAGTTTCCGACACCCTGCGCGCCGCCCGGCTCGCGCTCGACAAGGCGGTCAAGGCGCAAAAAGACGCCGTGCGTTTCGAGAAAATCGACGCGGCGGAACAAGCGTTCACCGCCCACGTCAGCGACCGCCAGCTCGATCTCCCCGGCGTCACATTCGCCCCGCCGCGCCCGCTATTTGCCGACGCCATCAAGGGGCTGAAGTCGATCAGGAGCATCGACGACAAGCTCGCTACCGCACTGGCAAAAGGCAAGATTGACGCCGACCAGATGGCCGCCGAGTGGCGCAAAAAACTCGCGTATTTCAACGATGCCGCCGCCAGCCACAAAGCGCTATTTGCCGACCTGAAAACCCTGATCGCCAAGCCGGAAGAAGATTTCCGCATGGCCGTCGCGCACCGTATCAACCAGTTCGAGGCCGCCGAGGAACAGCGCCGAGCCGCCGCGCGCGAGCGAATCGCGGCTGAGGAGCGGGCGAAAATTGAAGCGGAAGAACGCGCCAAGGCAGAAGCCGCCCTGCGCACCGCAGTACAAACCCCAGCCGGCGGTGGGTCGCTCCAGACAGGCGAAAACACCGGCAGTCCCGGATCGGCGAATTCCTTCGTGAATCCATCTCCCGCCGAGGCCGCGACCGTTGCCGAGCCGCCAGCGTCAGCCGAACATTCCGGCCCGGCGCTGGCGGACTCCAACGAGAAGCCGTCGCCGCTTGAAATTCCAAGCCTGCGCCTGGGGCAGATCAATCAACGCCTCGCCCCGCTATCCATCGACGCCGCCGGATTGGCGAGTCTTGGCTTTCCTCATGCCGCCACCGACAAGGCCGCCAAGCTTTACCACGAGCGCAACTGGCCGGCCATCTGCCGCGCCATCGCCGCGCATGTCATGACGAAAACCTCACCGCCGTGCGCGTCGAAACCGACGACGGCGACCTTCTCCCCATCATGGAATTCGCTGGCTCAAAATTCAGTGAGTTGGTCAGCGCCGTCGACGCCCACGGCAAGGCCGGCAAGCTGACGCTCAAGATCGACATCAAGCCCTCGACAGCCGGCGCGATGGCCGTCAAGGCCGAATGCAGCATCATGAAGCCGAAGGGAAAACCCGCCGAGTCGCTCTTGTGGGCCACGCCGGAAGGCAACCTGATGGACGAAGACCCGCGCCAAGCCAAGCTCGAACTGAAACCTGTCAAGCACGAACCCGCCCGCGATCTCAAATCTGTCAACGCATAAGGACAACATCATGGAAATCATCGATAACATCAAGACCCTGCTCAACGCCGGAGCCGCCGGCATGTCACCGGAAATTGGTTATGGCGGCACCCCATACGTTGTCATCCCGGAAGGATACAAACTCGCTGACCTGGAACATCTGCTGCCCAACCCGCGACGCAAGCGCGCCGAAGTCGCCACCGCCGATGCCGACAGTTTCATCCAGTACAGCAAAAAGCACGGCAGCCTAGACAACTGCACGGTCTACGCCGAACTCAAATCCGAGGCCAGCCAACTCAACCTCGTCGCCGTCATCAACGACCACGGCTCCGATCTGGAGGATGCCCAATGGCGTGACCACCGCTGCCTGTTCAGACCCGTGCTGTCTGTCGAATGGAGCCGCTGGTTGGTCAAGAACAAGGTGACGTTCAACCAGGGCGACTTCGCTACTTGGCTGGAGGACAACCTGCCCGACATCGCCAACGCTCCCAACATGCCGAGCGGCGCGGACATCCTGCAAATGGCGCTGAATTTTGAGGCGACCCGCGACAAGCGGTTTCACAGCAAAACCAATCTGCAAAGCGGCGGCTCGCAGTTCACCTACGTCGACGACGACACCAAGGAAACGAAGGCGTCGATGAAGGTGTTCGAGCGGTTCACGCTGGGCATCCCCGTGTTTGACGGCAGTAAGAACGCCTACCCGGTCGAAGCGCGGCTGAAATACCGCGAAATGGAACGGCGGTTGGTCTTCTGGTACGAACTGATCCGTCAGGATCGTGTGTTCAAGTCCGCTGTTGCCGACGAACTGGTGAAGATCAAAGAAGCAACCGGCTTCCCCATCATTTTCGGCAAGCCGTGATGAAAACTGACACCCCGTCATTGCCGGGGTGGCACTGGGTGGAAACAAAGTGGAACGAGGTTACGGAATGAAAGAACGCCCGATCATTTTTTCTGCGCCCATGATCCGCGCGATTCTGGATGGCCGCAAAACGCAGACGCGGCGCATTATTAAACCGCAGCCATACGCAAACGGGAATATCTTCGATGGGCGCGAAATCATTTGTCATTGTGACGCGCTTCCGCCTAGCACGATGTTGCTTGATGTCGGCAGTGGCAGCAACCTCTACACCACGTCGGACGCGGAAGGTTGGGAGAGAGAGTGCCCCTACGGCCAGCCCGGAGACCGGCTATGGGTAAGGGAAACCTTCGCCGAAGCCGAACTCGCAGACGGAACGCCCGTAGTCACGTATCGGGCCGGAGGCTGCATTGCAATCGGGCGCAAAGAAGCCGACGGGCCGGATTACCTGCTGCACGAATATGCGTGGCCCGAAACGCCTGAGCCGCCCCGCTGGAGACCTGCCATCTACATGCCCCGCTTGGCCAGCCGCATCACGCTCGACGTGGTGAGCGTGCGCGTCGAGCGGTTGCAGGACATCAGCGAGGCGGACGCGCTGGCAGAAGGCGTAGACCCGCAAGGGCCGATTGGCTATATCTCTTCCGCTCAGGAAATGGGACTTGCCAGATACCAGTACGCGAACCTATGGGAAAGCATCCACGGCCCCGGCGCATGGGAGGAAAACCCGTGGGTGTGGGTCGTCGAATTCCGGCGCATCGAGCAGGTCGAGCGGATCGCGCAGGAAAGGATGGCGTAATGATCGCCACTAACGGCCCCGTCGTCATCCTGCCGCGCGAAGAACTCGACGCCCTGATCGCCCGGGCGGCGGATGCGGCGGTGAAAAGGGCGATGGCGGCGCTACCCAAGCACGTCGGCCCGCGCCCGGATTCCGTCACTCAGGCTGATACTGCCAAAATGCTCGGCATCAGCGCGCCGACCGTGCGCAAAATGATCCGAGCCGGCACATTCACCCTCAACAAGCTCGGAAAAATTCCGATGGAGCAGGTTGAGCGGGCGATGGCGGGATAACGTTGACATCCGCCATTTATCGGGCCAGCCGATACGGCGGAAAGCTAACTGATCCGCCGTGCAATCTCGGCGGCGCTTTATAAGGAATATCATGCGCAATAAATATGCAACAATCACGCACGAAAGACTTATTTCTCTTGTAAGGTATGATATTGAGACAGGAGAGTTTTCTTATATCGTATCAAGGCGTGGTGTTAGAAAAAATAAAGTTGGAAATATTCGACCTGATGGTTACATTAGGATTGGAATAGATGGTAAAAGCTATTTAGCTCAACGACTTGCTTGGTTTTACATCACCAAAGAATGGCCGGAATTCGTCATAGATCATATTGACGGAAATCGTAAAAATAATGCTTTCGTCAATTTGCGATCAGTTACTCAGCAAATCAACGTGCAGAACGCCAAAAAAGAGACTTCAAGAAGCAATTCAGGGGCATTGGGAGTTTCATTTCACAGCCGAGACGGATTGTGGAGGGCAAGGCTTATGGCTGGACGCAAAACCATATTTTGCCAGTGCTTCAAGTTAAAAGAAGATGCCATCAAGGATTATATAGAAGCAAAGAGGAAATATCACGAAGGCTGCACTATTTAACCTTTTCTGACAAAATCTTTGCTATATCAGAAGCCTTTGGGTTGTAATAAACCATTGCCATATTTGGGCTTGTCCAACCAAATATTTTGCATAACGTGAGCACGTCAACCTTTCCAGCGATCCACGTCGCCGCCGTGTGGCGGGCGTCGTGGAAAGTAAACCCGGAAAGCCCGGCCCGCTGGCGGTATTTTCGGAATAGCGCTTCCAGCGTCTGTGATTTGATGCCGAACACCAGCCGGTCATCGAAGCCGCGCATGCGCTCGATCAGCCGCATCGCCTTCGCCGTCAGCGGCACATCGCGCGGCACCGTCTTGGTCACCGGCAAGCGGCAATAGCCATCATGCACCAGCCCCCATTCCAGCCCGCACAATTCTCCCGCGCGCATGCCAGTCCGCAGCGCGACCAGAAACACCACGGCGGCCGCCTGCGAGATCGAGCGCACGGGCGCGCCTGGCGAATAACCCATGGCCACCAGCATGGCGCGAATCTGCGCCCGTGTGATGACGACTTCCCGATGATCCGGCGCGCGCGGCTTGCGCACGTCTTTGGCCGGGTTGGTCGGGATCATCCCCCACTCCCGGCGTGCCTGTTCAAGTACGGCGGAAAGAATCCCGAACTCGCGCAACACGGAACCGGCTGATACTTGCCGCAACCGCGCATCGCGCCACACGCCCAGTTGCGCCGCCGTAAGCCGGCCAATCGGTTGGCCGACCGGCAACAGAGGATCGCGCTCGAATGCCGCGATGCGAGCTTTTTCCCAGCGCGCACCGCGTTTGGTCGGGCTGATTTCCTCCCGATACCGCGCCAGCACCTGCCCGAGCGTGACGCGCTCACCGGGAGCCTTGCCCGCGTCGGCGCGGATTTCGGTTTCTCTGGCCGCCGCCCAGGCATCAGCCTCCCGGCGTGTGCGAAATACCTTAGAATCCCGAACGCCTTTGGTATCAACCTGCGCCCGCCACCCCTTTGCATAGGGCCTGATCGATGCCATCGTGGGGGAATCCCTGCGGGAATTGTGGGAGATTCATGTTACAGAACTTTTCGCTTTGAGTGAAAAATTCAGAAACAAAAGATGCTACATCCTTTGATTTTTCAGTTGTTTTCTGTTTGAGAGAAAAACAATGAAACTATCATGGTGCCCCCGAACGGAATCGAACCGCTACCTGATGATTACAAATCAACTGCACGACCTTCATGCTACGGGGGCCTGCCGCATCGGGGCGTGATTATAGCCCGAGCGAGACGAATCCGACATGAGCGCGCCCAGCAATCCCTTTGACATCGCCCGGGAAACCCTGCGCCAACTGGCCGTCCGGCGCGTTTCGCCAACGCCTGACAACTATCTGACGCTGTATCAGGAAATTGCCGGCGGCAAACCGGGCAGTCCCCCCTTTCCGGGCAAGCTGCTGCGCTCGCTCAATAGCGACTTGCCGAAATCCACCCCGGATCAACTGCGCCTGGCGCGCCTTCTCGAAGAAGCCGTCAAGGCGGAGAACTGGGACGATTACAAAACGCATCTCCTGGCCTTCATCGCCGCCCTGACGGAAAGCCAGAAACTCCAGTGGGCCGAACTGATCGGCAATCTGTTCAAACAATGGGAAGCCCGGCACAGCGGCCTTACCGCCGCCCGCAAGCGGGAGGCGCTGGAGCATGTGCTGAGCGGCAGCGGCGCCAATCCCGAAACCCTGTACAACCGGCTGACCAGCCTGCTGCGTTCCTGGGGCCAGGGGCGCGAAACCGAGCCGACCGTTGCCGCCGCGGAGGAACCGTCGCTGCCCGATGCGGCCCCCGCGCCGGCCCCCGCCGCCAGCGACAATCTGCTGCCCGAATTGCGCCAGTTGTTCGCCTTCACGCTGGAGACGGCGATCGCCGCGCCATTGGTCGAAAGTCCACAACTGACCCGCGATGCCCAGGCGCTCGCCAACGACATCCGTAGCGCGCGCAGCAGCGGGCAATTACAGAATTTTCTCGTCCGCCTCAAACGGTTTGCCTTCAAACTCGAACTGCTGGCCGAGGATCAGGCCGAATTGCGCACCGGCCTGCTCGGCCTGTTGCGCCTCCTGGTCGAGAACATCACCGAACTGACCCTCGACGACCGCTGGCTGCATGGCCAGATCGAAGTCGTCCGCGAGTTGATCGACAAACCCCTGTCACAGCGGGCTATCGACGATGCCGAACAGCGCTTGAAGGAAGTTCTGTTCAAACAGGGCCAGCTAAAGGCCGGTCTGCTCGACGCCCAGGAGAGCATCAAGCAGATGCTGGCCGGTTTTGTCGACCATCTGGCCGACTTCACCGAGGCGACTTCCGACTACCACGACAAGATCGAGGCTTGTGCCGCGAGGATCAGCGCGGCGGACGACATCACCGCGCTGGAAAACGTACTCGGCGAAGTCATGCAGGAAACGCGAACCATCCAACTCAACGCCCTGCATTCGCGCGATGAATTGCGCGCCACCCAGCGTCAGGTCGAGGAAGCGCAGGAGCGCATCCGGCAACTGGAATCCGAGTTGGAAAAAACCAGCGATCTGGTGCGTTACGACCAGTTGAGCGGCGTCCTCAATCGCCGCGGCCTGGAGGAGATGTTCGCCAAGGAAGCCGCGCGCGCCGCCCGGCACGGCACGACCCTGTGCGTGGCGCTGCTCGACATCGACAACTTCAAACAGCTCAACGATTCGCTGGGCCACGCCGCCGGCGACCAGGCCCTGATCCATCTGGCCAGACTGTGCCGCGACACCCTGCGGCCGCAGGACACGGTCGCCCGCTACGGCGGCGAGGAATTCGTCATCCTGCTGCCGGAAACCCGGCTCAATGAAGCCACCGCCGCCCTGATCCGCTTGCAGCGCGAATTGACCAAGGAGTTTTTCATGCACGACAACGACAAGGTCCTCATCACGTTCAGCGCCGGCGTCACCGAATTCACCGCCGCCGACGATCAGACCAGCGCCCTCAAGCGTGCCGACAGCGCCATGTACCAGGCCAAGCAGGCCGGCAAGAACCGGGTCGTCGGTCTATGAAAGCCGTCATTCTGGCTGGCGGCCTGGGCACCCGCATCAGCGAGGAATCGCACCTGAAACCCAAGCCGATGATCGAGATCGGCGGCAAACCGATCATCTGGCATATCCTGAAAATCTACTCGGCTCACGGCATCAATGACTTCATCATCTGCCTGGGCTACAAGGGGTATGTCATCAAGGAATATTTCGCCAACTATTTCCTGCACACCTCGGATGTCACCTTCGACATGGTCGGCAACCAGATGGAAGTGCACCAGCGGCATGCCGAGCCGTGGCGCGTCACGCTGGTCGACACCGGCGAACAGACGATGACCGGCGGCCGCCTGAAGCGGGTTGCCGATTATGTGCAAAACGAAAAGGCATTCTGTTTCACCTATGGCGATGGCGTCGCCGACATCGACGTCAGCGCGCTGATCGACTTTCACCACGCCCAGGGCAAGCTGGCGACGGTCACCGCCGTGCAGCCTCCCGGTCGCTACGGCGCCTTGCAACTCAACGGCTGCGACGTCACCGGCTTCGCCGAAAAACCGCGCGGCGACGGCGGTTTGATTAACGGCGGCTTTTTCGTGCTCTCGCCGCAAGTCATTCCGCTGATCGCCGACGACAGCACTCCTTGGGAATCCGCGCCGCTCGAAACCCTGGCCCGCCAGGGGCAACTGGCGGCATTCGAGCACAGCGGTTTCTGGCAGCCGATGGACACCCTGCGCGAGAAAAACATGCTGGAAAGCCTCTGGGACAGCGGTCGGGCGCCATGGAAAATCTGGTGACCCCCGCCGCCGCATTCTGGCGCGGCAAGCGCGTTCTGGTCACCGGCGACACCGGCTTCAAGGGCGGCTGGCTGACCCGCTGGCTGCTGCGTCTGGGCGCCGAGGTCAGCGGCCTGGCCCTGCCGCCGCCGACGCAACCCAGCCTGTTCGATGCCATCGGCCCGAACCATGGCTACGCCTGCCACATGGCCGATATTCGTGACTATTCCCAAGTTAAACAGCGGATCGCCGCCGTGCAGCCGCACATCGTTTTCCACCTCGCCGCGCAAGCGCTGGTTCGCGCCAGCTACGACGATCCGCTGGCCACCTGGGCCACCAATGTTCAGGGCACGGCGCACGTTCTCGACGCCTTGCGTCAGGAAAGCGCGCTCAAGGTCGCCATTTTCATCACCACCGACAAGGTTTACCGCAACCGGGAATTTGCCTACCCCTACCGGGAGGACGATGAACTCGGCGGGCACGACCCCTACAGCGCCAGCAAGGCCGCCTGCGAACTGCTGATTGCCAGCTACCGCCAGTCCTTCTTCGCGCAATCCGGCGTCGCCATCGCCAGCGCCCGCGCCGGCAACGTCATTGGCGGCGGCGACTGGGCGGCGGATCGCATCATCCCCGACGCCATCCGCGCCTGGCAAAACGGCCAGCCCCTGCGCGTGCGCAACCCGGCATCCATCCGCCCCTGGCAACACGTGCTCGAACCGCTCGGCGGCTACCTGCGGCTGGCCGAACACCTCTGGGCACACCCGGAAGCCGCCGGCCCCTTCAACTTCGGCCCGCGCACCGACGAAGCGGCCAGCGTCGGTCAACTCATCGCCCACGCCCAAACCAGCTATCCCGACGCCCTCGTCAACTTCGCCAGCGCCCCCAGCGGGCCGCACGAAGCCGGCTGGCTGGCGCTGGAAATCGCCAAGGCCCGCCACATTCTCGGCTGGCAACCGGTCTGGTCGGTCGAACAGGCGGTGCAGCGGACGATGCGCTGGTATCGGGACTGGCAGCAGGGGGCCGACCCGATTGCCCTGTGCGACCGGGACATCGACGCCTACGAAAGCCGCCGCCCATGAACCGCCTGCACATCACCGATCTGCCCCTGCCCGGCCTCAAGCTCGTCGAGCGTCAGCGCCTGGGCGATGCGCGCGGCTATTTCTCGCGCCTGTTCTGCGCCCGCGAACTGGCTGAATGCGGCTGGGACAAGCCGATTGCCCAGATCAATTTCTCGCATACCGCGCAGTGCGGCACGGTTCGCGGGCTGCATTACCAGTTGCCGCCCCATGCCGAAAAGAAGCTGGTTCAGTGTTTGCGCGGCCGCATCTGGGATGTGGCCGTGGATATTCGCCGCGGTTCGTCGACCTTTCTGCACTGGCATGCCGAAACCCTGAGCGCTGAAAACGGACGCGCCTTGCTGGTTCCCGAGGGCTTCGCCCACGGTTTTCAGACCTTGAGCGACGACGTCGACCTGCTTTATCTGCATTCAGAGGCCTACGTCCCCGCCAGCGAAGGCGGGCTGCATGTGAACGATCCGCGTCTGGCGATCGCCTGGCCTTTGCCGATGGCCGCGCTTTCCGACCGGGATGCCGGCCTGCCGGCGGCGTCGCCCGATTTTGGAGGAATCGCCTGATGAAATGCCGGCACTGCCATAGCGAACTACGACTGCCCTTTCTCGATCTCGCCACCGCGCCGCCATCGAATGCCTATCTCGACCATGCGCGACTGGCGCAGCCGGAAATCTGGTATCCCCTGCGCCTGCTGGTCTGCGAAACCTGCTGGCTGGTGCAAACCGAGGATTACGCCGGGCGCGAGAGCCTGTTCACCGAGGATTACGCCTATTTCAGCTCCTTCTCGACCTCCTGGCTGCAACATGCCGAACGGTATGTGCAGGCCATGATCGGGCGTTTCGGGCTGAATGAACGCTCGCGGGTCGTCGAGATCGCCGCCAATGACGGCTATCTGCTGCAATACGTCCAGGCCGCCGGAATTCCCTGCATCGGTATCGAACCCACGGCCAGCACGGCGGCGGCGGCGCGGGCCAGGGGCATCGACATCATCGAGCAATTTTTCGGCGTCGCACTGGCCTGGCAACTGGTCGAGCAAGAGCAAAGCGCCGACCTGATCGTCGCCAACAACGTGCTGGCGCATGTGCCGGACATCAACGATTTCGTCGCCGGCATCGCCCATCTGCTCAAGCCGTCGGGCGTCGCCACCTGCGAGTTTCCCCACCTGCTGCGCATGATCGAAGGGCGGCAATTCGATACCGCCTATCATGAGCACTACTCCTACCTGTCGCTCTCTGCGGTGCAACGTATTTTCACCGCCAACGGGCTGGAAATTTTTGATGTCGAAGAACTCGGCACCCACGGCGGCAGCCTGCGGGTTTTTGCCCAGCGGCCAGACGCCGGACAAAGCCAACAGGAAACGGTCGCCCGACTGCTGGCGATGGAAAAGCAATTCGGCCTGCTCGCCCCCGATGTTTACCGCACGCTTCAGCCGGCCAGCGAAAGCATCAAGCTCGCCCTGCTCCGCTTTCTGCTCGACTGCCGCCAGCGCGGCGAAACGGTCGCCGCCTACGGCGCGGCGGCCAAGGGCAACACCCTGCTCAATTTCTCGGGCATTCGCGGCGATCTTGTCGCTTATGTCGCCGACCGCAATCCCGACAAACAAAACAAATTCCTGCCCGGTAGCCGGATTCCGATCGTTTCCCCGGAACACCTGCTGGCCGACCGCCCGCCGTGGATTCTCCTGCTGCCGTGGAATCTGCATGACGAAATCATCGCGCAACTGGCCGAGGCCCGCCAATGGGGCGCGCGCTTCGTCACCGCCATCCCCGAATTGTGGGTGCTCGCTTGAAACGGCTGTTGCTGACCGGAGCCAACGGTTTCATTGGTCGCGCCGTGCTCGAACGGCTCGATCCCGAGCGATGGCAAGTCATCGCCTGTAGCCGCCAACCCGCCCCGGCAGCGCTCCCCGCCTGCGTTGCCGAATGGCGCAGCGTCGATCTGCTCGACCCGGAGCAAGCCTGCGCCTTGATGAGCGAGACAAAAGCCAGTCACTGGCTGCATCTGGCCTGGTACACGGCCCACGGCGCATTCTGGAACGCCAGCCAGAATCTCGACTGGACGGTCGCCAGCCTGCTGCTGCTCAAACACTTCGCCGCCGCGGGCGGCAAACACGCGGTGATGGCCGGCACCTGCGCCGAATACGACTGGCGGCACGGTTTCTGCCGCGAGGATGAAACGCCGCTCAACCCGCAAAGCCTGTACGGCACGGCCAAGGACAGCCTGCGCCGCCTGGCCGCAGCCTGGTGCGCCGGGCAAGGCATCCGCTTCGCCTGGGGCCGGGTGTTCTCGCCCTTCGGCCCCGGCGAAGGACGGCAGCGCTTCATCCCTGCGGTCATCCGCGCCATGCTGGCGGGAGATGCGGTACGCTGCTCGCATGGCCGCCAGTACCGCGATTTTCTGCATGTCGCGGATGTCGCCAACGGTTTCAAAACCCTGCTCGAAACCGACGCCAGCGGCAGTTTCAACATCGCCTCGGCGACCCCGCGCCAGTTGCGCGACATCGTTCGGCTGCTCGGCGACATCACCGGCTGGCGCGGAAATCCCGACTTCGGCGCGATTCCGGTTGCCGACGACGAACCGCCGCTCTTGATCGGCGACAATCGCAAACTGCACGCCCTCGGCTGGGAACCATCCATCGAACTGGTCACAGGGCTGGAAAACGCGGTCAACGGGTGGCGCGACAGGGAACAGGCCCCTTCTTGATCTATACCCGCCACCGGCATATCCTGTGATATATACCCATTCCCCACGGAGAGGAATCGTGAGCCAGGTTCAAGTCGCCAAGCTGTTCATCAATGGGCGCAGTCAGGCGGTCCGCCTGCCTGCCGCCTATCGCTTCGCCGAGAAGGAGGTTTTCATCCGCCAGGACCCCCAGACGGGTGACATCATCCTGTCGAGGAAGCCCGCGACATGGGATGGTTTTTTTGTAGCGCTCAAAGGCGCCGAGGTACCCGCCCATTTTCTCGACGCCGCCGAGCGCAACCAGGGCGCACAGGATCGTGATCCTTTCGCGGGATGGCGCGAATGACGCGCTACATGCTGGACACCAACACGGTAAGCCATCTCGTCAAGGGCCACCCCGCCGTCTCTCTGCGCGTGACCGAAACGCCCATGGCTGCGCTATGTATCTCCGCCATCACCGGCGGGGAATTGATGTTTGGCCTCGCCAGGCTGCCGAACGCCAAACGTCTTCAGCAAGCCGTCGCGGAATTCCTGCGCCGCGTGGACGTGCTGCCCTGGGATGACGCGGCCATGGAAGGCTACGGGAAGATGCGGGCCGCCATCGAAAAGCAGGGCAGACCGCTTGGGCCGCTCGACATGCTGATCGCAGCGCATGCGCTGGCAACCGATTCCATCCTCGTGACCAACGACACCGCATTTGGCCGTGTTCCTGGTTTGACCGCGGAAGACTGGACACACAACTGATTTGAGAACGGAATAAGCCACATCGCCCGCACCAGGGATGGCTGCGGTGACACGACGGTTGGGCCTGATCCAACGCCAACCTTGAGGAGCCAACATGAACCCGCAAGAGCAGTTCAAAAAGGATTGCGAGAGCGAAATCGCCAGCCAGGCCGCCGATGCCGAATTTCAGCGGCTGTCGCGGGCCTGGATGGATCGCGCCCAGAAACTGCGCTACTCCTATCATTTTCGCTGGCTGGGGCGGCCGATCATCCAGTATCCCGGCGACATCATCGCCATGCAGGAACTGATCTGGAACATCCAGCCCGACCTCATCATCGAGACGGGGGTCGCGCACGGCGGTTCGGTGATTTTTTACGCTTCGCTGCTCGAACTGATCGGCAAGGGGGAAGTGATCGGCATCGACATCGACATCCGCGCCCACAACCGCGAGGCCATCGAAGCCCACCCGATGATGAAGCGCATCCGCCTCATCGAAGGATCGAGCCTTGCCCCGGAAATCGCCGATCAGGTCAAGGCGGCGGCGAAGGGCAAGCGCGTCATGGTCGTCCTCGATTCCAATCACACCCACGACCATGTCTTCTGCGAACTCGACCTGTACGCGCCGCTGGTCAGCGTCGGCAGCTATTGCGTGGTCATGGATACCGTCGTCGAGGACATGCCGGACGACCTCTTCGGCGACCGCCCCTGGGGGCCTGGCGACAATCCCAAGACGGCGGTGCACGCCTGGCTTGCCAGCCACCCGGAATTCGCCATCGACCGCGACATGGACGCCCGCTTGGCGCTTTCGGTCGCCCCCGATGGCTATCTCAAGCGCATTGCCTGAATACAGCCCCCGGCAAAGGACTCCACCATGGCGCACAAAATTGACATCATCATCCCTTGCTACAACTACGGGCATTTTCTCGATGACTGTCTGAGCGCGGTGACGAGCCAGACGCGCGGGGATTTTTCCGTGTTGCTGATGGACAATGCCTCGACCGACGACACAGCGGAAAAGGCCGCCGCATGGATGCAGCGCGATACGCGCATCCGCTACCAGCGCAATGACAGCAATATCGGCGCGGTCAACAATTTCCAGCGCGGTTATGAACTGACCCAGGCCGATTACGTGGTCATCCTGCCGGCCGACGATCTGTGGCAGCCGGAATTTCTCGCCGCCACCTGCGACGCCCTCGACCAGCACCCGCACTGCGCCTATGCCTGGAGCGGCTGGGGAACCTGCCGTCAGCCGGACGACTTCATGGGCCAGATGACCACCGTGCCGCATGAAGAAAGCGGCCCGGTCGACGACATGCCCTTTCTCACGCTGCAAAACTACATTCCTTTGTCTTTTGGCGTTTTCCGGCGCAGCGCCTGCGACCAGGCCGGCGGTCTCTACCCCCGCTTCCTGCCGATGCTGGGCGATCTCTACCTGTGGATGCGCCTCAGCGCGGTGGGCCAGGGCTATTTCGTCAATCGCCAACTGGGACGCCTGCGCATGCACGGCAGCAATGCCACACACGAACTCCACACCACCGGGCGCAGCGCCTATGACTGGATATACATCCTTGATCTGGTTTTTGCATCCGAGCGCTGGCCCAAGCCGATTCGGCTGCTGGCCAAGGCTCGCCAGATTCAACTGCTGACCGGCGAAAAAATCAGCGCGGCGGTGCGCGCCTTCGGCAACGACAAGACGCTGCCCATCATTCAGGACTACATCAAGGCCGACCGGCTCGATCTCTATCTGATCGCCGCCCTGGCCATTCGCGGTTATCCCGAGGCCGTTCAGTTGAACGACACGGCCAGCGACGTGGACGATCTGCTGGCCGAGGTCATCGATCAGGCGCCGAAGGATTCGGCCTTCAACCTGCTCGGCCAGGCGGGCGGGCAGAGCGAGGCGATGGCCCGGCGGCGCTTGAACAAATCGTATGAAACCTGGCAAAACAAGCGCAGCTTCATTGCCGGCGACATCAAGATCATCGAGCAGGACATGGCCCGCTGGAAAAGCCAGCCGGCCTTCCAGATTCTGCTGCGCCTGGACGAATCGGCCCGCGCCAGGCTGGCCGACACCCTGGAAAGCCTGAACCGCCAGTTCTATGGCAACTGGCGCATCGACATCGTGACCTCCGTCAGCCCGCCTGCCGGTATCGAGGCCGTCGCCAATCTGGGCTGGCATAGCGTGGAAAATGCAGCCGATGGCGGCCAATACAAGGCCCAGCTTGATCTGCTGGTCGCCGCCCGGCGCTGCGACTGGATCATCGAACTGCCCGCCGGCGCGGTGCTCGACCCGCTGTGCCTGTGGCGCATCGCCAGCGAGAGCGAGAGCGAGAACAACCGCGACCGCGACCGCGAGGTTGACACCACTCGCAGCGCGACCGCTTTCTACGTCGACGACGATGTCATCAGCAGCAGCGGCGACCGTACCGCGCCGCGCTTCAAGGGCGAACTGGATGGCGAATGGTGCCGCTCGGCCGACCTGATCGGCCCGCTGTTCGTCCGCCGCCAGGCGCTGCGCGCGGCGGGTGGCGTCAGCGCCAGCAACGAGAGTCCGTGGTACGACCTCTTGCTGCGCCTGCTCGAAGCGGGCGACGCCAGCGCCATCCGCGCCATTCCCGACGTTCTGCTGAGTTACCGCGACGCCTTTCCCACCAGCCAGCCGGCCTGCATGACCACGCTCGCCGAGCATTTGACACGGTTACAGGAGGATTGCGACGTCGCCCCGACTTCACCGGATACCTGGCGCGTCATCCATTACCGGCGCGCCGAACCGCTGGTTTCGCTCCTCATTCCCAGCGGCAACGCCCTGGAATTCATCGCGCCCGGCATCAACAGCATTCTGGAAAAAACCGCCTACGACCATTACGAACTGATCGTGGTGGCCGACGCCGACGCCGCCGACCCGGAACTGCGGCAATGGCTGAACGAACTTTCCAGGCGCGGTGACCGCCCCATTCAGGTCATTGCGCCGACCCACAGCGCCCCCAATCGCGCCGCCGCCCTCAATCAGGCCGCCCGCGCCGCGCGCGGCGACTATCTGGTGCTGCTCAGCGAAGATACGCGGATCTTGCAGGAGCGCTGGCTCGACGAACTGCTCGCCCAAGGGCAGCGGCCCGGCATCGGGGCCGTCACGCCCAGGCAGGTGCAACCGCAATCCGGCTTGCTCGAAAATGCCGGCTACACGCTCGGCATCGATGGCCTGGCCGGCGCTCCGGGGCGCGGCAGCGAAAAACTGGCGAGCGCCGGCTACCTGAACAGGCTGCAAGTCTGCCGCGAGATTTCAGCCGCACCGACCAGTTGCCTGCTGGTCTCGAGGGCGGATTACCTGGCCGTCGGCGGCCTGGATGAAACCTTGCTTGCCGACCTCGCCGCCGACATCGATTTCAGCCTCAAACTGCGCGATCTGGGCCGCCGGCTGATCTACACCCCCTTCGCCACGGTCGTCCATTACGGCAACATCGCCGAACGCGATTTCTCCTTCAACCCGGTCGCCATCGCCGAAAAACTGCTGGCCGAAACCCGCTCGAAACAGACCGTCCAGCACCGCTGGCGGGCGCATCTGGCCCACGATCGCCGTTGGAGTCCCAACCTCAGCCTCGAAACCGAAGCCGTCGCCATCGAAACGCGTCACCTGCCGACCTGGCGCTACCTGCCGGGACGAGTGCCACGCATTCTGACGCGCTACGTGCCAAACGGCCAGGGCCTCTATCGCATCGAACAGCCCTTGCGCGCGGCGCGCATGGCGGGCCTGGTCCAGGAGTGCAATACGCCCCAGGTCAATGAATGCTACAACCCGGTCGAACTGGCCCGCTGCGGCGCCGATTCGCTGATCGCCCAACTCTTCCTGCACGATGGCCGTCTGTTGGAACTCCAGGCCTACCGGCGCTTCGCGCCCGACGCCTTCATCATCTACAGTTGCGACGACCTCTTGACCGACATGCCGCTGAAAAGCGTGTTCCGCAAAAACGTCCCCGCCGATGCCCGCCGGCGCTACCAGGCCGGCCTGCGCCACTGCGATCGCCTGGTGGTCAGCACACCGTATCTGGCCGAGACCTCCCGCCATTTCATCGACGACATCCGCGTCGTGCCCAATCGCCTGGTCAGGGAGTTCTGGATGAACCTCAACCCGTCCCGACGAACCAGCAAGCGGCCCCGCATCGGCTGGGCGGGCGGCACGGGACACCAGGGCGATCTGGAATTGATCAAACCCGTCATCGAAGCGACCCGCCATGAAGCCGACTGGATTTTTTTCGGCATGTGCCCGGCCGAAATCCGCCCCCTGCTCGCCGAATATCACGAACTGGTCGGCTACGACGCCTATCCGCAAAAACTGGCCTCGCTCGATCTCGACATCGCGGTCGCCCCTCTGGAGGACATCCCCTTCAATTACGGCAAGAGCAACCTGCGCCTGCTCGAATACGGGGCGCTGGGCCTGCCTGTCGTCTGTTCCGACGTGTTGCCCTACCGCGATTCCCCGGCAACGCGCGTCGCCAACGACCCGGCCTTGTGGATCGCCGCCCTGCGCGAACGCATCCACGACCTCGACGCCGCCCTGCGCGAAGGCGCACGCCTGCGCGCGTGGGTCGAACGCCACTACGTGCTCGAAGATCACATTGACGAATGGCTGGCGGCGCATCTGCCGTGAGGATAAGCGTCGTAGGGCGGCAGCTCTGCCCCGCCGGGGCGGCGCTTGTGGCGAGACAAAAGCAAGTTTGATGTTGAATCGGCGGGGCAGAGCCGCCGCCCTACGGGCTTGATTTATTTCATCCCAGATTTCCCATTTGCCCTTGGTTCAAATGGGAACCGATAGCGCAACTCATTGATTGTCAAGGCGTGTTGGTTCAGACTCCACGAAGAGATAGTGC
>WQUQ01000002.1 GCA_009782025.1 Desulfobulbus sp.
CTTGGCGGAGAGGGTGGGATTCGAACCCACGGTACCTTGCAGTACGCCTGATTTCGAATCAGGTACATTCGACCACTCTGCCACCTCTCCGAAGCGGGCGCGATAATAGCACAACCGATGCTGCTGAGAATCCGACTCTCCCTGCTGAGTGTCTTTTTTTTGCTGGCCGCCTGCGGCGACGGGCGCCCGACGGCGTTGCCCTTCCCGACGCCGGGGCGGGACGATCTGGTGGTGCTCGTCCGCCCTGGGCCGCTGACGCACGATGGCGAGGAGGGGTCGATGGTCGGCCGGCTGGAGCGCGATCTGGTCGAGATTTTTGCCAGGGAATTGGGCGTCGGCGTGCGCTACCGGATCGTCGATGCGGCCGGCTTCGACCAGGCTGTCGCCGATGGCCGCTACCACCTGGCCGCCGCCTGGCTGTCGCCCTTGCCCGAGCTAGGCATCGCGGCGACGCCGCCGCTGTTCATGACGCATGACGTATTGGCCCAGCATGAGGCCGCGCTGCCGCTGACCCGGCCCGAGCAACTGGCCGGCAAGACCGTGCATGTCATGGCCGGTTCCCGCCGGGCGGCCACCTTGCGGCAACTGGCGGCGAGCCTTCCCGACATGACGGTCGTCGAAGTCGGCCAGGGCACCATTCTCGATTTGCTCGAACGCCTGGGCGAGCGCCAGGTCGACTACGTGGTCATGGACAGCCGGCTGGAAGATCTGGCCGGTCAGTATGTGCCCAGCCTGCGCACTTCGCTGCGCCTCTCCGAGGACCAGCCCATCGTCTGGCTGCTCGGGCCGCATCCCAACAGCGAACTGGCGGCGCGCGCCAGCGCCTTTGTCGAACGCATCCGCGCCGACGGCACGCTGGCCCGGCTGGAGGAACGCTATTTCGGCCATGTCCGCCGCTTGAAACAGCCCGACATCACTCGTTTTCTGGGCGAGATCGAAACGACCCTGCCCAAGCTGCTCGGCTACTTCCTGGCGGCGGAAGCCGTCAGCGGTCTCGACTGGCGTCTGATCGCCGCCGTCGCTTATCAGGAATCGCGCTGGGATCCGAACGCCACCAGCTACACCAATGTCCGCGGCATCATGATGCTGACCGAGGAAACCGCCGACCGCCTCGGCGTCGGCAACCGTCTCGACGTGCGCGAAAGCATTCTGGCCGGCGCCCGCTACATCAACATCCTGCGCGACATGCTGCCGGACGAGGTCAAGGAACCGGATCGCACCTGGCTGGCGCTGGCCGCCTACAACCTCGGCCCCGGCCACATGAACGGCGCCCGCGCCATCGCCGAGCAGCTCGACGCCGACCCCAACGCCTGGTACGACATGAAGCGCATTCTGCCGCTGCTGGCCAGGCCCGAGTATTACAAACGCCTCAAGGCCGGTCGGGCGCGCGGCGGCGAAGCGGTGATTCTGGTCGAAAACATCCGCAGCTATTACGACATCCTGCGCCGCAACCAAATCACGCCGATGGCGGTCAAACAGCCATTCGGCGGCATGTCCGGGATGTCGGGAATGTCCGCCGACAAGCCGAGGTTGTAACCCTGAAAACCGGAACGCCTGCCCATCTTTTGTCATTACTCGGGAGAACACAACATGATCCTCACACAAGAACAGGAAATGATCCGCGACTCGATGCGCGCCTTCGCCCAGGAGCGCCTGGCGCCCTTCGCCGGCGAATGGGACAAGAACCACACCTTTCCCGCCGAGGCCCTGAAGGAACTCGGCGAACTCGGCGCGATGGGCATGTGCGTGCCCGAACAATGGGGCGGCGCGGGCATGGATTACATGTCGCTGGTGCTGACGCTGGAAGAAATCGCCGCCGGCGACGGGGCGACCTCGACCATCGTCTCGGTGCAGAACTCGCTGGCCTGCGGCATCACGCTGAAATACGGCACTGACCAGCAGAAGGAAGCATGGCTGAAGCCGCTCGCCCGCGGCGAAAAGCTCGGCTGCTTCTGCCTCACCGAACCGCACACCGGCTCCGATGCCGCCGCCATCACCACCCGCGCCGAGCGCGACGGCGATCATTTCGTGCTGAACGGCGTCAAGCAATTCATCACCACCGGCAAGCACGCCCATGTCGCCATCGTCTTTGCCGTCACCGACAAGGCCGCCGGCAAGAAGGGCATTTCCTGCTTCCTGATTCCCGCCGACACGCCGGGCTTCATCGTCGGGCGCACCGAGGACAAGATGGGCCAGCACGCCTCCGACACCGTGCAGATCCTGTTCGAGAATTGCCGCGTGCCGGCATCGATGCTGCTCGGCAAGGAAGGCGAAGGCTACAGGATCGCGCTCTCCAATCTCGAAGCCGGGCGCATCGGCATCGCCGCCCAGAGCGTCGGCATGGCCCGCGCCGCCTTCGAGGCCGCCGTGCGCTACGCCAGGGAGCGCGTGACTTTCGGCGTGCCCATCATCGAGCATCAGGCGGTCAATTTCCGCCTGGCCGACATGAACACCCTGCTCGACGCCGCCCGGCTCATGGTCTGGCGCGCCGCCACGCTGAAGGACGCCGGCAAGCCCTGCCTGAAGGAAGCCTCGATGGCCAAGATGTTCGCCTCGGAGGCCGCCGAGAAAATCGCCTCCGACGCCATCCAGATTCACGGCGGCGTCGGCTACACCAGCGATTTCCCGGTCGAGCGCATTTACCGCGACGTGCGCATCAGCCAGATCTACGAAGGTGCCAACGACATCCAGCGCCTGGTGATCGGGCGGGCGATCGCCAGCGAGTGAAGGTGAGTCACTCCGGGCTAAAGCCAACACTCGTCACTTAACAACCATTTTGAGGTATCCTGTCCACTTTTCCCGACAGGAGAACCGTACATGGCCCGAACGCTTGCAGCCCTTGGGGAGGGC
>WQUQ01000003.1 GCA_009782025.1 Desulfobulbus sp.
CAAATCCCCTGCCGCATGGCCGGTTTCGGCGAGTCCACATAACCTTCGCTGAAAGCAATCTCGCGCAGGCCAGCGGCGGCGGCCACGGCGCGCAATTCGCCGGGGCGGAGCAGAAAATCGGGATTGGCCGGTTTGCCGTAGGCGGCGTTGCCGTCCATGAAGGTTTCGTAAATCAGCACGCCGCCCGGCGCCAATAGCGCCAGCAGGTCGGGCAGGCGCGGCCGCCACAGGTAGTTGGTGACGACGATGCCGGCGAACTGCTGGCCGGCCAGCGGCCAGGTTTCCCCTTCGAGATCGAGGCAGGCGGTGTTGATGCCAGCGATGCCGCGTAGCGCGGCCAGGGCCGGGGCGTCGCGGTCGACAGCCAGCACCGGCCAGCCGCCGGCCGCCAGCAGGCGGCTGTGGCGGCCGCTGCCGCAGGCCAGATCGAGCACCGCTTGCCCCGCCGGCAAGTGCGCGGCATGGGCGATGACCCAGGGCGAAGGCGGTATCATGGCGGGCGATTCATTCACGGAGGTTGTCATGGCGGATGGCGTCGTGGTCGTTGCCGAAAGCGGCAGGGGAAGATACCAGCAGGATGTCCGGGTCGGCCAGCATCGCCTGCTGGCTGACGAACCGGCCAGCGTGGGCGGCGGCGACAGCGGCCCGGCCCCGTTCGATTTTTTGCTCACGGCGCTCGGCGCCTGCACGTCGATGACGCTGCGCATGTATGCCGAACGCAAGGGCCTGGCGCTGCGCCGGGTCAGCGTCGAGTTGCGGCACGAGAAAATCGACATCGACGGCCAACGCCGCGACCGCATCGAACGGCGCATCACGCTGGAGGGCGACCTGACGCCCGCCGAACGCCAGCGGCTGCTGGAAATCGCCGAAAAATGCCCGGTGCACCGCACGCTCAGCCAGCCGCTGCTGATCGAAAGCCGTCTGGAGCCGTGACATATCAAAAACCGATATGTGCCTGATTATCATCGGCTGGCGAGCGCACCCCGACTATCCGCTGGTGGTCGCCGCCAATCGTGACGAGTTTTACGCCCGGCCCACTGCCGACGCCGCGCCCTGGCCGGATGCGCCGGATGTCTTTGGCGGCATCGACCGCGAAGCCGGCGGTACCTGGCTGGGCATCCGCTGCGACGGCCGCTTCGCCGCCGTGACCAACGTCCGCGAACCGGGCATGGCCCAGGGCGAGCGTTCGCGCGGCGGGCTGACGCGCGATTTTCTGCTCGCCGACAGGGCGGCGGACGATTACGCGCAATGCCTCGACGGCCGGCTTTATTCGGGCTTCAACCTGCTCTTGAGCGATGGCGAGCAACTCGTCTATTGCTCCAACCGCGATGGCGCGCCGCGCCGGTTGGGGCCGGGCATCTACGGCCTCTCCAACCACCGGCTCGACAGCCCGTGGCCCAAGCTGCTGACGGCCCGCCGGCGTTTCGCCGAATCTTTGGCCGCCCTGCCCGATGACGATGCAATGTTTTCCCTGCTGGCCGACGACGAAATCGTCCCCGATGCCGAATTGCCGCGAACCGGCGTCTCGCTGGAATGGGAACGCCTGCTGTCGGCCATTTTCGTCAAATCGGACGATTACGGCACGCGCGCCTCGACCGTTGCCTGGCAGCGCCGCGATGGCGAGATCTATCTGCGCGAACGGCGTTTCGGGCCACAGGGACAGCCGCTTCAATCCTCGCTGATGTCGACCGCCGTATAACACGGCACCCGGTCGAACAATGTGATGATGTCGGCATTGCGCATGCGGATGCAGCCATGCGAACCGGGCACGCCCATCTCCACCGGCTCGGGACTGCCGTGGATGTACACGTAGCGGCGCATGGTATCGACGCAGCCCAAGCGGTTGCGCCCCGGCTCGCAGCCCGACAGCCAGAGGATGCGGGTCAATATCCAATCGCGGCCGGGGTGCTGCTCGGCCAGTTCCGGCGTCCAGATTTCGCCGGTCGGCCGGCGGCGGACGAAAACGGTATTGGCCGGCTGCCCGGCGCCGATCTTGGCGCGGATCAAATGCTGGCCGCGCGGCGTGCGGAAGCTACCGAACTCCTCGCCGACGCCGGCTTTGGCCGTCGATACCGGGTATTCACACAGCACGCCGCCGGCAGCGTCGACGACCCACAGACGCTGTTTGGCGACCGAAACCCGCAGTTTCATGAATTTTTCTTGCGTCGCTCGGCGAAAAACTGCGACAGCAGATGGCCGCATTCGGCGGCCAGCACGCCGCCCTCGATCTGCGCATGGTGATTCAGGCGCTCGACGCCGAACAGGTCGACCACGCTGCCATGCACGCCGGTCTTGGCGTCGCGCGCGCCATAGACGACGCGGCTGATGCGGGCGTGCATGATGGCCCCGGCGCACATGGCGCACGGCTCCAGGGTGACGAACAGTTCGCAGCCCGGCAGGCGGTAATTTTCCAGATTGCGCGCCGCATCGCGCAGGGCGGCGATTTCGGCATGGGCGGTCGGATCGCTCTCGCCGACCGGCGAGTTGAAACCGCGCCCGACGATGGCCCCGTTGCGCACGACGACCGCGCCGACCGGCACCTCGCCCAGACATTCCGCCGCCCGCGCCAGAGACAGCGCCTCGCGCATGAAAAACTCATCGCTCAGGCCGACGGGGAGCAGTTCGATCGGGTTTTCGTCAAGCATCGTTCTTGCCAATGAAATTTATTTTCACCGCATGGCCTTCTGGCCGGGTCTGTTGAGGTAAATATTATCCAGTAAAAATCAGGCCGTGCGATGCGCTACTCCATTGCCAAATCAACCGATGACTTTGTCGGCTTCGCTTGCCGGTCAACCGTACTGTCTCTCGCTTCGCCTTCGCGTCCTCGGCTGATTTAAAAATGGA
>WQUQ01000004.1 GCA_009782025.1 Desulfobulbus sp.
CGCCGCACCAGTCGAGCACCGGCCCGCCGCCGCCGGCGATGGCGGCGGCGAAGGCTTCGATCTGCGCCCGCTTGCGGCCGGGGATTTCCCAGTCCCAGCGATCACCGTGCTGCACCGGGGACGTCTCCGGCGCGGGCGGCAGTTCGGCCAGCGGGGCGAGCGCCGCCAGTTCCGGCAGATGCCGCGCCACATAAGCCAGGGCGGCCTGGGCATCGGCGTTCAGGCTCTCTGCCTCGTCGTCGCCCAGCGTCAGCAGTTCGGCGGCGAGCGCGGGCCAGCGTTCGCACCAGGCGGGGCGGATCTCGCGGAAGGGCTGCGGGTGCCAGAGTTCGCGAAAATGCGGCAGCAGGGTTTCGAGCCGCCGATGGCGGTCGAGGACGTTCACCGCAGCGCCGCGCGCCGTTCGCGCTGGCGGTAGCCGAGGATTGCGGGAATCAGCGCGGCCAGCGCCAGCAGCAAACCGGCGGCCAGCGGCCAGCGCACCGGCTGGTTCCATTCGCGGCGGGCGACGGCGCGATCGGCGGCGTCGATGCGCTGATATTTCAGGATGTTGTTGCCGACATCGCTCGGCTTGCGGTTCTTCAGCCAGCGGTGGACCAGGGTGTAGTTCTTTGGATGCAGACCGAATACCCACGGCGCATCGTGCTGGAGGATGCCGTTCATCTGCCGGATGATGGCGAGGCGCTCGGGCGTGTTGTCCATATTCTTCATGGCGAGGAACAGGCGGTCGAATTCGGGATTGGCGTAGTTGGACGAGTTTTCGCCGCCATGTTCGACCCGTGTTTCCGCGCCATGCAGCAGGAAGAAGAAATTTTCCGGGTCGGGATAATCGGCATTCCAGCCGAGGTAGTACATCTGCACATTGCCTTTGCGCAGCTTGTCCTGAAAGCGGTTGAAGTCGGTCGAGCGCACCACCAGTTGCGCGTCGATCTTGGCGAACTGGCGGGTCAGCCAGTCGAGGCGCGATTTCTCGCCCATGCCGCCGCCGGTGGTGTCGAGATAGAGCACCAGCGGCTCGCCGGTTTTTTCCTGGCGACCGTTCGGGTAACCGGCCTCGGCCAGCAACTTTTTGGCCGTTGCCACCGATTTGCGGCGCGCCCGACCGTCGACCCAGTCGTACACCCGGCTGTTCATCCCGGCTTCGCCGGCCTCGAAACCGAAGATGCCCGGCGGCAGCGGCCCCTGGGCGGCGATGCCGCGGCCATTCATGAAGATGGAGATGTATTCCTCCTGGTCGATGGCAATCGAAATCGCCTGGCGCAGCTTGGCGGCCTTGTCGTCGAGGCCGCCGACCACCGGGTCGAGCAGGTTGAAGCCCTGGTAGAAGGTCGAGGGCTTGACCGAGGTCAAGAGGCGGATGCCTTTTTCGCGCATGTCGTCGGTCAGCGTCACATCGCCGCCGACATTGACGCGCACCGCCTGGTCGAAACTGTCGGAGGAAATGCCCGAGGCATCGTAATAGCCTTGCAGGAACTTGTTCCAGTACGGAATCGCCTCTTTCTCGCGGGTAAACACCGCCGCCTCGATCAGCGGCAGGGGCTTACCGCAGTCGGCCAGCAGCCCGGCCTCGCGGTCGCCCGCCTCGCCCTCGCAAGGGTAGGTTTCGTGATGAAAATTGGGATTTTTCGTCAACACCATGCGCCGGTTCGGGTCGTTCTCGGTCAGCATGAACGCTCCAGTGCCGACCGGCCACCAGTCCAGCGTCAGGTTCTTGGCGGCCATGCCCGGCTGGGCGAAAAAGCGGTCGGCCTCGCGCGGCACCGGCGCGAAGAAGTTCATGGCCAGCCAGAACAGAAACTGCGGATACTTGCCCTTGATGCGGATGCGCCAGGTCTGGGCGTCGACACGCTCGACGCCGCGCAAGGGGTAAGCGTCGAGATCGAGCCAGGCGTCGGCCGGCAGCTTTTTGGCGGCGGCGCGCAGGGTATCGCCCAGTTCCTTCAGGCCGACGATCTTGTCGGCCATCATGCCGTAGATCGGCGAATGCAGGCGCGGGCTGGCGAGGCGCTTGATCTGGTAGATGTAGTCGTCGGCAGTGAGTTCGCGGCTGCCGGTTGCGGGAAAATCGCCGATGACTTGCCGCCCATCGGCGATGCCGGGGCCAAGATAAAGCGGCTGGCCGACGGCATCGACGGCGAAAGCCGGATGCGGCTGGTAGCGAATGCCCGGGCGCAGCTTCAACTCGTAGATGCTCTCGGCGATCTGCCCGACCGGCGCGTCAGCCGGCAGTTCGCGGCCGGCGGCATCGATGTGGCGCGGTTGCGGCACCGCCTCCAGAGTCGCCGGGATCAGTTCGTAAGGCCGCTTCAGGTAATGGTATTGCAGCGGCGGCTCGTAGATCTGGGCGATGAAGGTGGCCTCGTCCTCGGTATAGGACTGGGCCGGATCGAGATGCTTGGGCCGATCGGTAAAGGCGGCGTAGAGAATCTCGCGCCCGGCATCATTGGCCGGGTAAGGATCATTCCACGCCTCGCCGCAACCAGCCAGCAGGGCGGCGAACAGGAGCAACAGGAAGCAGGCGTTTCGCATGGGCCGGAGTTTAGCAATCTACGGGAGCGTCATGGTGGACGCCCGGCCGGCCAGGCGCGCCGTGTCATTCACCCGGCAATTAAGTGTTGTCATTCTGCGCGGAGCGAAGCGTGTCATGCTGCGCGAAGTCGCAGTACGCAGAATCCACAAGCCGCATGGATGCTGCGACTACACGCAGCATGACGCAGCGGGAATGTTCAATGCTTATTAGTCTGCCCTGCGAAACCCCGAGCTGCCGCATGGACAGTGGTTTTGTTTGACCTTGCAGTACGCCGAATTCCCCCGAGAAGCGTTAAAGGTGAATTGAT
>WQUQ01000005.1 GCA_009782025.1 Desulfobulbus sp.
ACTGGTGCTGGCGGATCATGCCGCGCACGTCGCGCCCGCCGGAGCCGGCTTCGGAGCGAAAGCACGGGGTATGACAAACAAACTTCAGGGGCAGCGCATCAAGGGCGAGGATTTCATCGCGGACGATGTTGGTCACCGGCACTTCGGCGGTGGGGATCAGGTACAGCGGCTCCTGCTCGCCGCGCGGCACCTTGAACAGGTCTTCTTCGAACTTGGGCAGTTGGCCGGTGCCGAACAGGCTGGCGGCATTAACCAGGTAGGGCGCGTAGACCTCGGTGTAGCCGTGTTTTTGCGTATGCGTGTCGAGCATGAACTGGGCGAGCGCGCGATGCAGGCGGGCGACGCCGCCCTTGAGCAGCGCGAAGCGGGAACCGGAAATCTTGGCGGCGGTGGCGAAATCGAGTTGCCCCAAGCCTTCGCCGATGTCGGTGTGGTCCTTGACGGTGAAATCGAAGGCGCGCGGCTGGCCCCAGCGCTTGAGTTCGACATTGGCCGTTTCGTCCGCGCCCTCCGGCACGGCATCCTCGGGGATGTTGGGCAGCGTCGCCAGGATGGCGTTGAATTGTTCCAGCAATTCGCCGAGGCGGGCTTCGGAAGCCTTCAGTTCGTCGCCGAGCGCGCCGACCTGGGCCATGACCCCGGAAGCATCCTGACCCTTGCCCTTCAACACGCCGATCTGTTTCGACAGGCTGTTGCGCTGCGCCTGCAAATCCTGGGTGCGGGTCTGCAAGGTCTTGCGCTCGGCTTCCAGCGCCTTGAATGCGCTGAAGTCGACCGGCTTGCCGCGCCGGGCCAGGCCGTCGATCACGGCGTCGAGGTGGGTGCGGAGTTGCTGGATGTCGAGCATGATGTTTCCTGATGACGGACGATTGGCCGCAAAACGGCCGAAAGGCGCGATTATACGCGACGGAACAAGCGGCCCAGGAAGGTTCCCAAGCGCACCGGCAGGAAGCGGCGAGCAAAGCGCCGACGCTATTGACCCGGCAATCAAGCATTGAACATTCCCGCTGCGTCATTGCGCTACGTCGCAGCATCCATGCGGCTTGTGGATTCTACGTACTGCGACTTCGCGCAGCATGACACGCTTCGCTCCGCGCAGAATGACAACACTTAATTGCCGGGTGAATAATCTTGAGAAAACAACGCCCGATACGCGCTGGGCGATGTGCGGCAGGCCCGGCTGAAATGCTGGCGCAGGGATACCGCGCTGCCGAAGCCCGCCTGTAGGGCAATGGCTTCTATCGGCTGGCGCGTGGTTTCCAGCAAACGCCTGTTCGTGACCGCCACGCCCGCGCGCCACGGCCCGGTCGGCATCGAGCCGATTACGGGCGACGTGGCGGGGTTTGCCCTGGGGGTCGATCAACCCGGAGATCTCCTCTACGTCACTGGCGATACCCTCTGGTATCACGGCACCGCCGAGGTTGCACAACGCTTTTCTCCGAAGGTGGTGATGCTGCATACGGGGCGGCCGAACCGCGTGGACGCTTTCACGTGACGATGGGCAGCGAGGATGCGCTGGAAGCCGCCCATGCTTTTCCCAATGCCATCCTGGTTGCCGTTCATAACGAAGGCTGGGTGCATTTCAAGGAAACCCAGGCTCAGCTTGCGGATGTGTTCGCCAAGCTCGGCGTCGGCGCGCGCCTGACGGCATTGGAGCGGGGGGAGCCGTTGCCTCTTGCCTGGTGATTCATGGATGCGCTTCCGGCATCGGCATGAAAGAGCCGTCTCACCCTTTTCGCAAAAAAATGGACTTGAGCAGGTCGGCCAGGCGCACCAGCAGAAAACCGACGAGCAGCAGAAACAGCGCCAGCAGCCCGAGGAACAGCCACGGCGAGGCGAGCATCGCCCACAGCCCGCCGAGCACCATGCCCTCCTCGCCGAACGAGGCCAGCCAGTTGGAAAAAGGCTCCGGCGAGGCGTTGATCGCCAGCCGGCTGCCGGCCTTGGCGAAATGGGTCCCGGCGGTGATGGCGCCGCCGATCAGGCCGGCGGCCACCATCCAGGCGGGGTCGGCATCGCCCAGTGCGAAGGCGGCGAGCAAGGCGCCGGCGGGAATGCGGATGAAAGTCTGGAAACCGTCCCACAGCGAATCGAAGGCCGGCACCTTGTCGGCCACCAGTTCGGCCACGGCCATGACGCCGGCAACGCCAATCACCAGCGGATGCCGCAACACCGCCAGGCTATCCGGCAAATTCAGATAGCCGAACCAGGACAAGGCGCCGGCCAGAAAGACCACCAGATACAGGCGCAGGCCGCTGGCCCAGGCGAGACCGCCGGCCAGGGCGATGCTTTCGACCAGGCCGCCGTCGGCCATCTTTATTTGCCCCGCGCCTTGCGGTCGAGTTGGCGCAGATGCTCCAGCTTCTCGCCGATCCTGCCTTCCAGCCCGCGCGGCGTCGGGCGGTACCAGCCCGGCTCGGCCATGTCGTCCGGCAGATAGGTTTCGCCGGCGGCGTAGGCTTCCGGCTCGTCGTGGGCGTAGCGGTACGCCTTGCCGTAGCCCAGTTCCTTCATCAATTTGGTCGGCGCATTGCGCAGATGCACCGGCACCGGCCTTGAGCCGTCCTTGGCGACGAAGGCGCGGGCCGCGTTGTAGGCCATGTAGCCGGCATTGGATTTGGCGGCCACGGCCATGTAGATGATGGCCTGCCCGAGCGCCAGTTCGCCTTCGGGCGAACCGAGCCGCTCGTAGGTCAGCGCCGCCTCGTTGGCGATCTGCGCGGCGCGCGGGTCGGCCAGGCCGATGTCCTCCCAGGCCATGCGGATGATGCGCCGGGCGAGGTAGCGCGGATCGGCCCCGCCGTCGAGCATGCGGCACAGCCAGTA
>WQUQ01000006.1 GCA_009782025.1 Desulfobulbus sp.
GAATCTTGCCGGCGAATTCACGGATCGCGGCAAGCGAAACGCCAGCCTGCGCCGGCGTGCAAGGGCCGGGCGAAATGACCAGATAATCCGGCTGCAAGCGAGCGATCTCGGCCAGCGTGATGGCGTCGTTGCGAAAAACCCGAACCTCCTGCCCGAGTTCGCCGAGATACTGGACGATGTTGTAGGTGAAGCTGTCGTAGTTATCGATCATCAGAAGCATGTTCCGGCCCTCAGTCGATCCGCGTATCCAGGCCCTGTTCGGCCAGTTCGGCGGCGCGCAGCAGCGCGCGCGCCTTGGCCTCGGTTTCTTGCCATTCGAGTTCGGGAACGGAGTCGGCAACCACGCCCGCCGCAGCCTGTACATGCAACATCTGGTCTTTGATGATGCCGGTGCGAATCGCAATCGCCACGTCCATCGCGCCCGCGTAGCTGATATAGCCGCAGGCGCCGCCGTAAATGCCGCGCTTGGTCGGTTCAAGCTGGTCGATAAGCTCCATCGCATGCACCTTGGGCGCGCCGGTCAGCGTACCGGCGGGGAAAGTCGCCTTGAGTACATCGATGGCTGTCATGCCACCCTGCAAAATGCCTTCGACATTGCTGACGATGTGCATGACGTGGCTGTAGCGTTCAATGACGAAAGCCTCGGTGACCTTTACCGTGCCGGTTTTGGCAATGCGCCCGATGTCGTTGCGCGCGAGGTCGATCAGCATGACATGCTCGGCGCGCTCCTTGGGATCGTTGATGAGTTCGCTTTCCGCTGCCCGGTCAAGCTCCGGCGTGGCGCCGCGCGGACGGGTGCCGGCCAGCGGGCGGATGGTGATTTTTTGTTCGCCGTCGGCGGTATGTTCCTGACGCACGAGAATTTCGGGCGAAGCGCCAACGACGTGAAAATCGCCAAAGTCGTAGAAATACATGTAGGGCGACGGATTCAGCGAACGCAAGGCGCGATAGAGCGATAACGGGGATTCGGTATAGCGCTTGCTGATGCGCTGGCCGACTTGCACCTGCATGAAATCGCCTGCGAAGATCAACTCCTTGGCGCGTTCGACGGCTGCCAGATAATCCGCCTTGGCAAAGCTGCGCTCTGGCGGATGGCTTGCCGAAGGAGGGGCTGACGGCGCGTTGACCGGCTGCTTGAGCTGCTCGTGCAGGCAGCGCAGGCGACGCATGATGTTTACGTAAGCATCGGGCCGGGCCGGGTCAGCATAAACAATCAGATGAAGTTTGCCGGAAAGATTGTCAATGACGACGAGTTCATCGCACTGCAACAACAAAATGTCAGGGCAGCCCAGGGCGTCCGGCGGGCAGGTGCTTTCGAGTTTTTCCTCGATATGGCGAACCGCGTCATAGCCGAAATATCCCGCCAGTCCGCCGCAAAAACGAGGCAGGTTGGGGGGCAGAGCAACCTTGAAACGCTGCTGGTAGGCTTCGATGGCATCGAGCGGATTACCGTGGAGTGTTTCCACGACTTTGCCGTCGGTCACCACTTCGGTCACGGCTTGCGCACCGAAGCCGCTGGCGCGGAGAAAAGTGCTTGCGGGCAATCCGATGAAGCTGTAACGCCCGAAACGCTCGCCGCCGACGACGGATTCCAGCAAAAAAGAATAGCGGCCGCTGTTCAGATCGCTGGTGAGTTTGAGATAGACGGAAAGCGCCGTATCGAGATCGGCAAACGTTTCCAGCGTGACGGGAATACGGTTATAGCCCTGCGCGGCAAGCGCGCTGAATTCGGTTTCGTTCATGGAGAAGCCTCAAAATGACGGTGTGACTGTGGAAAAAGCAATGCGCCAAAGCGGCGCGCAAACAAGGATCAAGGACGCCAGCGGCGCCAGCCTTGCCATGTATTCCACAGTCGCGAAGTCGTCATTTGTCTTTGAGGTCTTGAGTAAAAGCCAGCCGGTAAGCGGCAAGCAGGTCGGATACTAGCGCATCGCAATCGGCGCTGTCCACCGGCTCGCCCTCGTTGTAGCCGTAGGGAACGCAGAAGGCGGTGCAACCGGCGGCGCGGGCCGCCGCGATGTCGTGTTTCGAGTCGCCGATGTGCAGATTGTGCTGCGGCGCGACGCCAAAGTGGCGGCAGGCGTAAAGGATCGGCTCCGGGTGCGGCTTCTTGTGCGCCGCAGTATCGCCGGAGACGACGACGGCGAAGTAATCGGCCAGCCCCATGTGGGCAAGCAGCGGCTCGGTGAAGCGCGCCGCCTTGTTGGTCACCACGCCCAGCGGCAGGCCACTCGCCCGCCAGGCGGCCAGACCTTCGCGCACGCCGGGGTAGAGGCGCGTCTGCTGGCCGTTGACCTCGGCGTAGTGTCGCTGGAAAACGGCGACGGCAGCGGCCAGGCGCTCCGGCTCTGGTTTCTGGTCGCGGGTCAGGCAGCGCTCGACCAGCATCGCGATGCCCTGGCCGACGAAATGCCGCACTTCTTCCTCGCTGCGCGGCGGCTCGCCCAGTTCGGCCAGCATGCGCCGGCAAGCCTCGGCCAGATCGGCGACGGTATCGAGCAGTGTGCCGTCGAGATCGAAGGTAACGGATTGGATGGGCATGCGGTCAGCATTTGCGCGACCGGCGCGCTTTAGGCTATTTGGATTCATGGTCATGGCCTCGTCGGGTATCTCTCTATCTCGTCAAATCCGCCAAAAACTCCGACGCCGGAGCGGCGCCGGAAACATACAGGAAATCCCGCGCGCGCGTGCAATTGATCCGGCAATTAGAGCGAGTTCGGTTCAAATGCTTACACAATCTGGCGCTGCTCCCCCCATCCCAACCTTCCCCCGCAGGCGGGGGAAGGGGCTTTGTTCCCTCCC
>WQUQ01000007.1 GCA_009782025.1 Desulfobulbus sp.
GGCAGAACGGCGATTCCGTGCATCTTGCCACCGGCGACCCGATACGCTTTGACAGCGTCGATTCGCACCGGCTGCGGGCGGGCGGACGTTTCAACTATGCCGTGAACGCTTATATCGCCCCCTATGCCGGCCTGGCCTACGAGTATGAATTTGACGGCAAGGCGGCGGCCACGGCTTATGACCAATCCATCCCCGCCCCGTCCTTACAGGGCGGCACCGGCATCGGCGAGCTTGGTCTGACGGTCAAGGGCAACAAGAACATGCCGCTGTCGATTGACCTGGGCGTGCAGGGCTATGTTGGCACCCGCGAAGGCGTGACCGGCAGTTTGCAGGTGAGGTATGAGTTTTAATTTGTAAAATCACTTGTTCTCGAAACTGGATTTTGCGACTTCGCGCGGAATGACGCACCCCACCTCCCTGTCATTTCGCGCGGAGTTGCAGAATCCATCTTGCATTTCATCATCTGGTTTTAAATTCCGCGCCTGGGCTTCGCTCGGCGCGGACGGGGATGTGATTTTCTGTTCCCTGTCCTCTGTCCTCCGTCTGCTGTCCTCCGAACCAAACTTGTGGCGTCTCGAAGCCACTCGGTGCTAAAATCAATCCCCATGAAAGATTGAATGGGCGATGGGCGGCGTCGGCCATGGCCGCTTCCTGTTCCCTGTCCCCTGACACCTGTCACCCGTTACCCTGGCCGCCAGAATGAGCATGAAAAAAGACCCGCTTTGCCTGTGCCTGACCGTTCACGCCGATGCCGCCGCTCTCGACGCCATCGGCGATTTCTGCCTTGGCGTCTTCGCCGCGGCGGTGGAGCAAAGCGCCGATGCGCCGGTGCTGCGGGTTTTTCTCGAATCTTCGGACGATCCGGCGGAGATTGTGACGCGGCTGGAAGAGTATTGCCGGGAATTGAGCGCGGCCCTGGCCGTGGCGCCGCCCCGGATCGCCTGGGAATTTGTGCCCGCCGAGGATTGGGGCAGCCGTTGGAAGGAGCATTTTCATCCCTTTGCGCTCGCGCCTGGTCTGGTCATTGCCCCCACTTGGGAAAAATATGCCGCCCAGCCTGGCGAAAAAGTCATTGTCATGGATCCGGGCATGGCTTTTGGCACCGGCCATCACGCCAGCACCGGCATGGCGGCGGCCTTAGTGCTGGAAGCGGTGTCCGCCGGCACCAAGACGGTTTTGGATGTCGGCTGCGGCACCGGCATCCTGGCCATGGCGGCGGCGCTGTTTGGGGCGGAGCGGGTTCTGGCCATCGACAATGACCCGCTGGCGGTGGCGGCGGCGCGGGAAAACGCGGCGCGCAATGGCTTGGCTCGAGGGTTTGAGGTCAGCGGCGACGACATTGCCATTTTGTCGGGGACTTTTCAATTGGTGGTGGCCAACATTGTCCACGATGTGTTGCTGTCTTTATCGGAAAACCTGCGCCGGCTGACCGCGCCGGCGGGTGCTCTGATTTTGTCGGGGATTCTCGCCGGCGAGCAGGAGGCATCCATCGTCAGGCATTTCGCCGCCCTTGGTTTTTCGCCGCGCCGCCAGCGGCGGCGGGACGAATGGGCGGCGCTGCGGCTCGATAAAATCAGGTGACCGGCAATGCGACGTTTTTTTATTGATCAGGCCGCCATCCATGGCGACGAGGCGTTGCTCGATGCCGATGAATCCCGCCATCTGACCAAGGCGCTGCGCTTGAACAAGGGCGACCGCGTTCAGCTCTTTGACGGCGCCGGCGGGGTTTACGAGGCCGCCATCCTCGAGACGGGAGAGCGGGCGCGGCTGCGGATTGTGTCGCGCCGGGCGGAAACAACGGCCTCGGCCAAGCCGCTCATCATTGCCCAGGCGATTCTGCGTGGCGGCAAGATGGATGAATTGCTGCAACGCTATACCGAGCTTGGCGTCGATACCTTCATTCCCCTCTGGACGGGGCGTTGCCAGGGCGCTTTCGATCTGGCGCGGGAAACGGAACGCCAAGCCAGACAACAAAAAATTATCAAAGCCGCCTGCAAACAGTGCGACCGCGTGCATCCGCTGCATTTGGCGTCACCGGCGAGTTTTGCCGAGTTTATCGCTGGCCTGCCCGAAGAGAAATCCGGCTGGCGGCATTTGATGTTCTGGGAAGAGGAAGAAACGAGCTATCTGCGGGATGTGTCTTTGGCCGGGGCGGCGGGGGTTGTCGCCCTGATTGGCCCGGCCGGCGGCTGGATGCCGGAGGAAGCGGCGATGGCGCGGGCGCGGGGTTTTCAGACGGTGCGGCTGGCCGGCCACATCATGCGGGCGGAGACGGCGGGCGTGGCGGCTGCCGCCCTCTGCCAGTTTCTGCTGACAAATATCTGAGGAAAGCCGATGCCTATCTATCAAGATATGCCTGTGCCCATGATTGACGAAGAGGAAATCCAGGCTATCCTTAAACGATTGGCCGCCGAAATTACCGCCTGTTATCGCGATTGTCCGAGGGAACTGGTGGTGATTGGCCTGTTGCAAGGCGCGTTTATCTTCATGGCCGATCTGGTGCGCCGTCTCGAACTGCCGCTCGAGGTCGCTTTCCTGGGGGTTTCCAGCTATGGCGACGCCGCCGTTTCCAGCGGCGCCATCCGCCTGACCATGGATACGGCGGTCGATATCGCCGGCCGCGATGTGCTTTTGGTCGAAGACATCGTCGATACCGGCGTTACCATCCAGGCCGTGCGGCGCTTGCTGGAGCTGAGAAAACCGCGCTCCTTACGGGTTTGTGCCTTCCTCAGCAAGCCGGCTTGCCGCCGGGTGGCGGCGGAGGCGGAATTTTTGGGCAAAGAAATCGATAATGTGTTCG
>WQUQ01000008.1 GCA_009782025.1 Desulfobulbus sp.
TCGCGGTTGCGAATGACCTCGGGCGCCGTCGGGATGACGGCGATGCCGTCGCCGATGGCTTGCAGCAGGCGCTGGCGGCGGGCGAGGAAGGGGGTGGGGGTCATGGCATCAACTGAAAATGACAACGATGGCAATCAGGATAGCGGCGAGTCCACAAGTGACAACGAAGCCGACATTGCCTCGTGATCCTTGGCGTGGATACCGTCCTAGCGTCACGATACGAAGCATGACCCAGCCGGGCCAGTAAAAGATTCCAACAGCCAGGGCGGCCAAAGGGAGGGAGATCAGGGAATCAAGCATTGGAGCAGTTTTCCGCGAGCAAGGCATCCAGTTCGGCCAGCCGTTCCGGTGTAGCCACGTCGACCTGGCGGCAGGTGATTTGTGGAGTTCGTAAACTCCGATATTTGGCTTGCGGAGTGCAAATCAAAAAATGGACTCCAGAAATAGGATTGCGGAGTGGAGCGACTCCGCAATCAGGTCAAAGCACATCCCGTCCCTCCGCCAGATTGATGAGCCGGGGAAAGCACAGGGTCGCCGGGCGGCGACCGCTCCCCGCTTGCAGCTCCCGCAAGATACCGCCGTCGCGCAACTGACGCAGCAGGCTGGGGGCGGTCTTTTCATGGATGCCGAACTCCTGGCTCAATTGTTCGGCCAGGTCGGAGGTTCGGAAAATGGGTTTGCTGAAAATCGCATCCAGCAAATGCACCGTGTACTGCGAATGCGTCAGCTCATGGATGGCCTGCTTCATTTCTTCGTACAGCGCCTTGATGGCGGCCACCCGCTGACTGTTCTGTCGCGCCTGCGTCAACACGGCTTGCAGAAAGAAGGCGATCCAGCCATTCCAGTCGCCATGGGCGGAAATGCCTTTGAGCCTTGCATAGTATTCGGGGCGCTTGCTTTCCAGATATTCGGATAAATAAAACATGGGTTGAGACAGTATCCGCTTCTGGTACAGAAACAATGGAATCAGAATGCGACCGATACGCCCATTGCCATCCTTGAACGGGTGCAGCAATTCAAATTGAGCATGCACGACCGCTGTCTGCAACAGAAAATCAATGTCATCGCTGCCCAGATAGCGCTCCCAAGCTTGCAAGTGATCGGGAAGTTGCAAGGGATTGGGCGGCACAAAGCTGGCCTGCTCAAGGGTGCAGCCATAAGAGCCAATCCAGTTCTGATCGCGGCGAAACTCACCAGGAGTCTTGTCCTGACCGCGCACGCTGTTCATCAGGATGCGGTGCAAGTCGCGCACGAAAGACAAGCGGATCGGATAGTCCTTCAGGTATTCGTGCGCCGCGAACAGCGCCTTCCGGTAGTTGGAAATTTCTTGAATATCCTGGAATTTTTCACCCTCCTTCAACAACCCCGCTTCTTGTTCCAGAACTTCATCCACGGTCGCTTGAGTGCCTTCGATCCGGGACGACAGCACGGCTTCCTGTGTCGTCAATGGCGACAACATCACCGCTGGATTAGGAATGCCTTGCAACAAGCCATCGTAACGCGCCAGTTCGCCGTTGGCCTGCCCAACCAAAGGCAATAGGCGCCGATAATCCAACTCGGTCAGCGGTAAAACATTCGGGATATAGGGAGTCATCGAGGAGGCTCCATTTGTTGGCGCAGGCCGGTATCGAGTTCCGCCAAGCGCTCCGGCGTACCCACGTCGACCCATTGACCGGTGTAGCGTTCCCCGGTCAATGTTCCGGCGGCGATGGCGGCGTCGAGCAGGGGGCGCAGTTTCAGCGGCTGGCCGGGTGGGACGGAACGGAAGAAGGCGGGCGAAAAAACGCCGATACCGGCGTAGGTGAGCGTTTGCTCGCTTTGGGCGTGGACAATGCGGTTGCCGTCGAGGCTGAAGTCGCCGCCGGTGTGGTGGGTGGGGTTGGCGACCATGATGAGGTGGGCGTGACCGGGGGCGACGGGGCGGGCGGATAGACGGGCGAAATCGATGGGGCAATAGACATCGCCATTGACCACCAGGAAGGGCGCGTCGCCGAGCAGCGGCAGAGCCTGGGCGATGCCGCCGGCGGTTTCCAGCGCGCCGGGCGGTTCGGGCGAGTAGCGGATGGCGAGTCCCCACTTCGCGCCGTTGCCCAGCACTTGCTCGATCTGTTCGCCGAGATGAGCGTGGTTGATGATGATGTCGTGGAAACCCGCCGCCGCCAGGCGTTCCAGATGCCAGACGATGAGCGGTTTGCCGCCGGCCGGCAGCAGCGGTTTGGGCGTGTGATCGGTCAGCGGGCGCAGGCGTTCGCCGCGGCCGGCGGCGAGGATCATGGCTTTCACTGGTGGCGGTAGCCGATTTGTTCGGTCTGCCCGTCGAGCTTGTCGAGCAGGTTCAAGAGGGGCTTCAGTTGCACGTAGCGGCTGGCGGTTTTTTTGGCGTAGGTCATGAAGCGCGGCAGGTCGGCGAGGTATTTGTCCTTGCCGTCGCGGTAGTTGAGACGGCAGAAGATGCCGAGCACCTTGAGGTGGCGTTGCAGGCCCATCAGTTCGTATTCGCGCCAGAAAGCGCCGAAATCCTCGCGCACCGGCAGGCCGGCAGCGCGCGCTTTTTCCCAGTAGCGGACGACCCAGTCGATTTCCTGTTCTTCTTCCCAGGAGATGAAGGCGTCGCGGAATAGCGAGACGAGGTCGTAGGTAAGCGGACCGTAAACGGCGTCCTGGAAGTCGATGATGCCCGGCGTGAGACGCTCGGCGCTTTCCACCACCATCAGGTTGCGCGGCATGAAGTCGCGGTGCACAAACACTTTCGGCTGGCCGAGCGCGGCGTTGATGAGGAACTTGAAGGTGCGGTCGAGTTTGAGTTTTTCGTCGTCGCCGAGTTCAAGGCCGAGGTGGCGGCCGATGAACCAGTCCGGGAACAGGTCGAGTTCGCGGCGCAGCAGGGGGGCGTCGTAGGGTGGCAGGGTGGCGGCGGCGGATGACAACTGCCATTGGATCAGGGCGTCGAGAACGGGCCGGATCAGCGCGTCGGCCAGCGACAGGTCGGCGTTCAACGCTTCGAGGTAGCCGATGCGGCCGAGGTCGGTGAGGAGCAGAAAGCCGTTTTCCAGATCCTGATCGAGCACGCGCGGGGCGGCGAGGCCGGCCTTGGCCATGAGGCCGGCGACCTTGATGAAAGGGCGGCAGTCCTCCTTGTCGGGCGGCGCGTCCATCAGGATGCGCGTCGCGCCATCCGGCCAGGTTAGACGAAAATAACGGCGAAAACTGGCGTCGTTTGATGCCGGGGCGATATTGATGGCCTGGTCGGGAAAACGGCGGGCCACCCAGTCGATAACGAGTTGATCGCGCGGCGTCTGGGGAAACAGCGGAGAGCACATCGGGCGGGGAGGGTTCATTGTAAAATGGCCGGATTTTAACACTCGGGCGCCTGCCGTTCCGGCCCCGCCGCTGCCTGCCTCGATGCCCGGTTTTCCCCAACGTCCGCTTGTTGTCTGCCTGTGCTGCCTGTTCGCCGGCCTGCCGGCGGCGCATGCCGCTGATGCGGCGGCGGGTGACGAGGCGCCGTTGCGCCTGCGCCAGGAGCGCCGCTTCAATGTCATGGCCGGCAAGGGGGCGCAGCCTGCCGCGATTGGCACGGGTTTGGCCAGACCGCTCGGCGACGGTGATGCGCTGCCGCTGTTCCTGATTGCCGATCACCTGCACGACGAGGCCGATCAGGCGACGGTGGCCGAGGGCAATGTCGAGTTGCGCAAGGCCGGGTCACTGCTGTTTGCCGACCGCGTGGTCTACCGGGCGCTCGACGACGAGGCCGAGGCCAGCGGCAATGTCCGCCTGATGCAGGATGGCGCGGTCGTCAAGACGCCCTGGCTGCGTCTGCGCCTGACCGAGCAGATCGGCCATACCCAGGAGGTCGAGTACAACTTCGTCCACCAGGTCAAAAGCGAGTTCTATCGCAAGGATGCCACCATCGTCACGGTCGCCACCAATGATTCGTCGTCGTCTGGCGCGCCGATGATGCTCAATGTGCCCAACACCTACGGTCTGCCGACCGTGGCGCCGGAACGGCGCCCGTCGGAGGCGAGCGGCACGGCGGAGCGGCTCGATTTCGAGGGCAAGAATCAATTCCGCTTTACCCGCGCCACGTATTCGACCTGCAAGCCGGGACAGGACGACTGGCGTCTCCAGGCCGAAACGCTGCATCTCGACTATGACCGGGATGTTGGCGACATGCGCCATGCCAGCCTGTGGTTCCAGGAAGTGCCGATTTTCTACTTTCCGGCCGGTTCCTTCTCGCTGAACGGGCAGCGCGAGTCCGGCTTCCTCCACCCGACGCTGTCGATGTCGACGAAAAATGGTCTGGATGTGAGCATTCCGTATTACTGGAACATTGCGCCCAACTACGACGCGACGCTGGAATCCCGCTACATGGCCAAGCGCGGCCTGCAACTGGGCGCCGAGGCGCGCTACCGCGACTTCAACTATTCCGGCATCACGCAAGTCGAGTACATGCCGCGGGACGAGCAGCTCGGCGACAAGCGCTACGCTTACCAGGTGCAGCACCAGCAGAATCTGGGGCGCGGCTTCAGCACGCTGGTGAACTGGCAGGGGGTGTCCGACGATCTGTACTGGCAAGACCTGTCGTCGCTGCTGTTGAGAACCGCACAAACCCAGTTGCCGCGCCAGGCGGTCGTGGGCTATGCGCCGACTTCCTGGTTGAGCACCTCGGTCGAGGTCTTGCGCTACCAGACCCTGCAACCTGACCCGAAAACGCCGATCACCCGTCCCTATTTCCTGGAACCGCGCATCAATTTCAATATCAACAAACCGAATCTGTTCGACACGGATGTGATGATGACCGGCCAGTATTCGCGTTTCACCAATGTCGATACGGTCAATTTTCCGAACGGCGAGCGGCTGGTGATGTACCCGCAGATTTCATTGCCGATCATCCATCCGGCCTTCCAGATCACGCCCAAGTTCGGCGTGCACATGGCGCGCTACCAGATGGACCAGGCGCTGGCCGACGGCCAGACCAGCGTGACCCGGACCATTCCGACCTTCACGCTGGATTCCACGGTGATGTTCGAGCGCGAGACCCAGTGGCTGGACCGCGCCTATATCCAGACCCTGGAGCCGCGCCTGTACTACGTCTACATCCCCTACCGCGACCAGAGCAAGTTGCCGCTGTTCGACACCGGTCTGGCCGATTTCGATTTCGCCCAGATTTTCTCGGAGAACCGCTACATCGGTTTCGACCGGATCAACGACGCCAATCAATTGACCGCCGCCCTGACCACCCGCCTCCTCGATTCGACGACCGGGGCCGAGCGCTTCAAGGCGACGGTCGGCCAGCGCTATTATTTTACGACGCAGCGCGTCTCGATCCCCGGTGAAACGACTCGCCAGGACAATTTCTCCAATCTGGTCGCGGCGGTCACCGGCGTCGTGCTGCCCAAAACCTATGTCGATGCCGCCTGGGAATACAACTACAGCGCCGGCGCCAACGATCGTTTTTCCATCGGCGCCCGCTATCAGCCCGACTTCGGCAAGGTGCTGAGCGCCAGTTACCGTTTCGTCCGCGATCCGCTCAATGAGCGCAAGCCGCTGGTCGAACAGATCGACATCGGCGGCCAGTGGCCGATCGCCCCGCGCTGGTACGCGGTTGGCCGCTACAATTACTCGACGCGCGATTCGCAGTTGCTGGAAGCCATCGGCGGCATCGAGTACAACGCCGGCTGCTGGTCGTTGCGCGTCGTCGCCCAGCGCCTGGCGGCCTTGTCCAGTTCGCCCAATACCTCGTTCTTCGTGCAGCTTGAACTCAACGATTTCGCTAGTATCGGCTCCAATCCGATCGGCCTGTTGCGTCGCAGCATCGCCGGTTACGGCAAAACCAACGAGCTGCCGGTCGGCGGCAGCATGAATTCCTTCCAGTGACCATCATGATCCCATTCGCTCATCGCCTCGCCCATCGCCTCCTGCTCATCCTCCTCGCTTTTCCCGGCCTGTTCGCCGCCTCGCCAACGCCGGCCGCCGAGCCGATCGAGGCCGACCGCATCGTCGCCGTCGTCAACAACGAAGTCATCACCCGCCACGAACTGAACACCCGGCTGGAAGCGGCCTTGAGCCAGTTGCGCCGCCAGGGCACGCCGCTGCCGTCGCAGGCCCAATTGGAACGCCAGATGCTTGAGCGCCTGATTATGGAGCGGGCGCAGTTGCAATATGCCGCCGAAACCGGACTCAAACCCGACGACGCGCAACTCGAACAGGCCATCGGCCGCATCGCCGCCAACAACAAGATGACCGTGGCGCAGTTCCGCCAGGCGCTGCAAAACGACGGCATCGAGTTTGCCCAGTTCCGCGAGGAGATCCGCAACGAAATGACCATGGCCCGCCTGCGTGAGCGCGAGGTGGACAGCAAGCTGGTCATCTCCGACGGCGAGATCGACAACTACCTGGCCAACCAGGCGGCCAACGGCGGCAACGAGGAATACCAGGTGGCGCACATTCTGCTGCGCGCCCCCGAATCGGCCACGCCCGAACAACTGCAAAAGCTGCGCCAGCGCGGCGAAGAAGCCTTGCAGCGGGCGCAACGCGGCGAAAACTTCGCCGAACTGAGCGCCACCTATTCCGACGCCCCCGACGCCCTGCAAGGCGGCTCGCTCGGCTGGCGTTCCCGCGACCGCCTGCCGACGCTCTATGCCGAAGCCATCGCCAATCTGCACGCGGGGCAGGTCAGTGGCCTTTTGCGCTCGTCGGCTGGCTTTCATATCGTCAAGTTGCTCGACAAGCGCGGCGGTGATGCTCCGGCTTCGGTGCAGCAGACCCACGCCCGGCATATCCTGGTGCGCGTCAACGAAGTGCAATCGGAAGCCGACGCCCGGCACAAGCTGGAAATTGTCCGCGAACGCATCGTCAACGGCGTCGATTTCGCCGAACAGGCGCGGCTCTATTCGCAAGATGGCTCGGCAGCCAAAGGCGGCGACCTCGGCTGGCTCAATCCCGGCGACACGGTGCCGGAATTCGAGCGGGCGATGGATGCCTTGCAGCCAGGCGAGATGAGTCCGGTCGTCCAGTCGCCGTTCGGCATGCACCTGATCCAGGTCATCGAGCGCCGCGAGCGCGACGTTTCCGCCGAGCGCCAGCGCACCATCGCCCGCCAGGCGCTGCGCGAGCGCAAGCTCGACGACGCCTACCAGGACTGGCTGCGCCAGTTGCGCGACCGGGCCTACGTCGAAAATCATCTCGACGAACAATGACCTTGCCGCTGATCGCCGTCACCAGCGGCGAACCGGCCGGCATCGGCCCAGAACTCTGCCTGCGTCTCGCGGAACGGGCCGGCGCTTCGCGGCTGGCGCTGCTGGCCGACCGGACGCTGTTGCAGGAGCGAGCGGCCACTCTCGGCCTCGATGTGGCGCTGCGCGACTACCGGCCGGATCAGGCGGCCCGGCCCGGCGTACTCGACATTCTGCATGTGCCGCTCTGCCGTCCGGCGAAACCAGGCCAACTCGATCCGGCCAACAGTCCCTACGTGCTGGCCCTGCTCGACCGGGCGCTGGCCGGCTGCCAGAGCGGCGAATTCGCGGCCATGGTCACCGCGCCGGTGCACAAAGGCGTCATCAACGAAGCCGGCGTCGCCTTCACCGGCCACACCGAATATCTCGCCGAAAAAACCGCGACGCCGCGCGTGGTGATGATGCTGGCCGGCGAAACAGAACACAGCGAGCGCGGGCCATTGCGCGTTGCCCTGGCGACCACGCATCTACCGTTGAAAGAAGTCCCGGCGGCGATCACGCCAGCGGCGCTGGAAGAAACGCTGCGCATCCTGCACGCCGACCTGCGCGCAAAATACGGCCTGACGCAACCGCGCATCCTGGTTGCCGGCCTCAACCCGCACGCCGGCGAGGGCGGCTATCTTGGCCGCGAAGAAATCGACATCATCGCGCCGCTGCTCGAACGCCTGCGCGGCGAAGGCATGACCCTCTCCGGCCCGCATCCCGCCGACACCATGTTCACGCCGCCGGTGCTGGCCGGCGGCGACGCCGTGCTGGCGATGTACCACGACCAGGGGCTGACGGC
>WQUQ01000009.1 GCA_009782025.1 Desulfobulbus sp.
CCCGATTATTTCGCGCGCTTTGCCGCCGTGACCCAGGCCGCGCCGGTGATCGCCATCGACGGCCCCTCGGCTTCCGGCAAGGGCACGGTCGCGGCCCGCGTGGCGGCGGCGCTGGGTTACGCTTATCTCGATTCCGGCGCGTTGTATCGCCTGACCGCGCTGGCCGCCCGCCGCGCCGGCGTCGATTGGGCGGACGAGGCGGGCGTGGCGGCGATTGCCGCCGGCCTCGATGTGAGCTTTTCCGAGAACGACATCTGCCTGCAAGGGGTGCCGGTCGGCGAGGCGATCCGCAGCGAGGAAATCTCCGCCGGCGCGTCGCAAGTCGCCGCCCTGCCGGCCGTGCGCGCCGCCTTGCTGTTCCGCCAGCGGGCCTTCAATACGGCCCCCGGTCTGGTTGGCGACGGGCGCGACATGGGGTCGGTGGTGTTTCCCGGCGCGAAGTTGAAAATATTTCTCACCGCGACGGCCGAGGCGCGGGCCGAGCGGCGCCATAAGCAGTTGATCGAAAAAGGTTTCTCTGCTAACCTCCCGGCCCTTCTGCTTGATTTGCGAGAACGCGATGCCCGTGATTCCGGGCGCAGCGTCGCGCCGCTCAGGCAGGAGCCGGATGCCCGGCTGCTCGACACCACGGCGCTGACCATCGAGGAAGCGGTCGACCAGGTGTTGCGGTGGAGTCGGGAATCCGCATGGCAAGGTTCCGCCGTCTGAATGCTGAAATAGGCTGAGGGCGGCGGTTTTGTTCAACCCGGTTTTTAACCATTACCCGCTGCGGGTTTCATGATTCGCGGCCAGAAAGTCCCTCCATCAATGGAATCTTTTGCTCAACTTTTTGAAGAATCCCTGGCTCGCCAGGAAATGCGTCAAGGCGAAGTCATCACCGCTGAAGTGATGGCCATCGATCACAATTTCGTCGTGGTCAATGCCGGCCTGAAATCGGAATCCTATGTTCCGCTCGAAGAATTTTTGAACGATCAGGGCGAAGTCGAAGTCAATGTCGGCGATTTCGTCCAGGTCGCCATCGAGATGCTGGAAGACGGCTACGGCGCCACCCGCCTCTCGCGCGACCGCGCCAAGCGCATCGCCGCCTGGAACTTCCTGGAACAGGCCCTGAACGACAACTCGCTCGTCACCGGCACCATCACCGGCAAGGTCAAGGGCGGCCTCACCGTCATGTCCAACGGCGTGCGCGCCTTCCTGCCGGGTTCCCTGGTCGACATGCGTCCGGTCAAGGACACCACGCCGTATGAAGGCAAGACCATGGAGTTCAAGGTCATCAAGCTGGACAGGAAGCGCAACAACGTCGTCATGTCCCGCCGCGCCGTGCTCGAAGCCACCGCCGATAAAGACCGCGAAAAGCTGCTGGAAAACCTCAAGGAAGGCACCGTCGTCAAGGGCATCGTCAAGAACATCACCGACTACGGCGCGTTCGTCGATCTGGGCGGCATCGACGGCCTCTTGCACATCACCGATCTGGCCTGGCGTCGTGTCCGTCATCCGAGCGAAGTCTTGAATGTCGGCGACGAAGTGACCGCCAAGATTCTGAAATTCGACGCCGAGAAGAACCGCGTCTCGCTGGGCATGAAGCAACTGGGCGACGATCCGTGGGTCGGCATCGCCCGCCGCTACCCGGCCGGCACCCGCCTGTTCGGCAAGGTCACCAACCTCACCGATTACGGCTCCTTCGTCGAGATCGAGCAGGGCATCGAGGGTCTGGTGCACGTCTCCGAAATGGACTGGACCAACAAGAACGTCCATCCGTCCAAGGTCGTGTCGCTCGGCGACGAGGTCGAAGTGATGATCCTCGAAATCGACGAAGAACGCCGCCGCATCTCGCTCGGCATGAAGCAGTGCCTGCCCAACCCGTGGGACGATTTCGCCATGAACCACAAGAAGGGCGACAAGGTGCGCGGGGCGATCAAGTCGATCACCGACTTCGGCATCTTCATCGGCCTGCCCGGTGGCATCGACGGCCTGGTGCACCTCTCCGACCTGTCGTGGAGCGCCACCGGCGAAGAAGCCATCCGCAACTTCAAGAAGGGCGACGAAGTCGAGGCCGTCGTGCTCGGCATCGACGTCGAGAAGGAGCGCATCTCGCTCGGCATCAAGCAGATGGAAGGCGACCCGTACACCAACTTCATCGCCACCCACGAGAAAAACAGCGTCGTGCGCGGCGTCGTCAAGTCGGTCGACGCGCGTGGCGCGGTGATTACCCTGGATGGCGAGAACGAAGGTTATCTGCGCGCTTCCGAGTTCTCCCGCGACCGCGTCGAGGATCTGTCGCAGCGGCTCAAGGTGGGCGACGCGGTCGAGGCCATGATTATCAACGTCGATCGCAAGACCCGCGGCATCAACCTGTCGATCAAGGCCAAGGACAGCGCCGAGCAGCACGAGGCGATGCAGAAGCTGTCCGCCGAGTCTTCCGCCGCCGCTTCCGGCACCACCAACCTGGGCGCCTTGCTCAAGGCCAAACTCAACCAGCAAGGCTGACAAGGCGCAGGCATGACCAAATCCGAGTTGATCGTCCGGCTGGCGGAGCGGTTTCCGCAGTTGGTGGCGAAAGATGCTGATTTCGCGGTCAAGATGATTCTCGATGCGATGTCCGAAGCGCTGGTGCGCGGGGATCGCATCGAGATCCGCGGCTTCGGCAGCTTCGCGCTCAACTATCGGCCGCCGCGCACCGGCCGCAACCCCAAATCGGGGGAAAAGGTCAGCGTGCCGGCGAAATGGGTGCCCCACTTCAAGGCCGGCAAGGAGTTGCGCGAACGGGTCGATCAGGCGGTCTGAT
>WQUQ01000010.1 GCA_009782025.1 Desulfobulbus sp.
TTCTCTTGCCAGGACTGGAATTCGGCTGGCGTCACGACGCCATTGTGGTCCGCGTCAATCTCATCGAAGCTCGGCGCGTTGGCGGCGCCGCGCATCGGATAACCGGCGGCGGCGCGATCGCCCATGCGCTTGGCCTGGGCTTCACTGAATTCGTCGGCGGTAATCTGGCCGTCGTTATTCAGATCGAAGTCCTGGAAGGTGGGCGCGTTCCTGCCCATGCCCGCGCCGCCGTTTCGACCCATGCCCGCGCCCCGCGTCCCGCGTTGCGTTTGTTGGGCGCGTTGACCGGCGGCAAATTCCTCCGCGCTCAACTTGCCATCCTGGTTGGCGTCGAGGGCGTCGAAGCTCGGCGCTGTCGCCAGGCCGCGCATCTGGCCCCCTTGCTGGGCGCGCTCTTGGATGCGCTGCGTGCGGGCCGCATCGAACTCCTCCCGACTGATGAAACCATCGCCATTGGTATCAACGTCCGAGAACGACTGCGGGCCTCGCGCCGGCTGGGCCGACGCCAGCGCCGCGCTGCCGGCCAGGGTCAGCGCCAGGATGCCACGCAAAAACAGGGGAGAGATCCGGGTTTTCATGATGTCTATCCTTTCAAGGTCAGGGAAGTACCGCCGAAACTGCACATTACCATCAAGATCGCGCCAGACGCGGGGTTCTGCCGCTACCTTGGCAGCGGGCCGGAGGCTTTGCCCTGGGCACCCTGCCCACGCGGGCCATCGCCGCGCTGGCGCGGGCGCTCGGCTTTCAACTCGATCCTCATCTCGGTCAGTTGCTGGCGCTGTTCCGGCGTCAGCACCTCGAACACCTGGCGCTCGGTCTTGGCCCGATTCAGCGCCATCTCGCCCATCGCCGCGGCAGCCGCGTCGGCCAGTTCCCTGGCCTTGGCCTCGGCGAAATCCGGGGCCGTGGTTAGCGCCCGCAGATCGCTGCGCGCTTTGACCACCGCCTTCATGTTGTTGCGCAGGGTCGGCGCCTGGGCGTGCATGATGGCGAAAATCTGGTCGCGCTGCGCTTCGCTCAGATTCAAACGGTGCAAATAGCGCGGCAGGCCGTCGCCGCCCATGCCCGGATGGGCGAAACCGGCCTCACCGCCCATGTCGCAGCCGCCGCGCATCGCTCCCGGCTGGCCGTTGAAGGCCGAAGCGCTCAGCGGCAGGGCCAGCGCGACGGCAGAAGCAGCGATGAATCGCTTGAGATGCAGATGGGAAATCGTCTTCATGGTGTTTTCTCCTGTTGGACTGGCCCGCCCGAATGGGCCGGCGATGGGAGCATCATCGCGCGGCAGGCGGTAAATAGGGGTTACTGGCCTGTAAATGAACGTAAATCCAGAACTGAAGTTATTCCATTTTTAAATCAGCCGAGTACGCGAAGGCGAAGCGAGAGACAGTACGGTTGTACGGCAAGCGAAGCCGACAAAGGAATCGGCTGATTTGGAAATGGAGTCAGGCGCCGGCACGGCATAGTGCATTCTCATAAACCTTGAGGTCTTTGGCGGAGAAACAGGCAAAGATGACTTCTTGCACAGCGCCTCCTGCGGTGCGGACGGTGGAGACGGCAATCTCGGCGGCAGGCTCGACTGGGTAGCCGTAGATGCCGGTGCTGATGCAGGGGAAGGCTATGGTTGCAACCTCATTGGCCAGGGCAAGCTCCAGTGAACGCCGATAGCACGATGCCAGCAACTCGGGTTCGCCGCTTGTGCCGCCATGCCAGACGGGGCCGACCGTGTGGATGATGAACCGGGCGGGCAGGCGATAAGCGCGCGTGAGTTTGGCTTCCCCGGTCTTGCAGCCGTCAAGCAGCCGGCATTCGTCAAGGAGTTCCGGCCCGGCGGCTTTATGAATCGCGCCATCGACGCCGCCGCCGCCCAGCAGGGGTGAATTGGCGGCATTGACGATGGCATCGACCCGCAGGGTGGTGATGTCTTGCTGAACCGCTCGCAGGATCATGGTGATTGGTTTGATCCTGCCTTTTCGACAGCGGTGGCAAGGCGCTCCAGTATGGCGTTCTGCTTCTCGATAAGTTCGATCGTCCTGACTTGGGGAGAACCCTTCTTGCTCATTCTTTGCATAAAGAATATCCATACGGCAATGAGCAGGAGCATCGGCCCCCAACTCACCAACAGGTCGACGATCCAGGAGAAAGACGATTGCTTTGGCCGAGGTTGCTGGGTTACACGCGGTTCAGCGGAGATTACGCGAACGGTATTTGAAACGTAGGCGGCTTTGGGTTTGTCCGCGACATCACGAATACGGAATGCGACTTCTTGCGATGCCGGTACGACAAGGCCGTAAACAGGCTGCGTGACAACATCAATCAGCTTTTTGTCGGCATCAAAATATTTCACCTCGATGACCAGATCCTCGATGGGCGAATCGGAGGCGTTCTTGATGGTTCCGATGGTTGTGACGAAAGGAGAACCATTGCTCTGGCAGTAAGACAGAGATACGTCGGTGATGGAGACGGTCGTGGAATCAAAAGAGGAAATGCTCTGCCCATGTGCTGCAAATACGGTGAGCGGAAAACAGATCAGCGAAACGAGGATGAGCTTTGTTTTGTTGTTCAAACCAGTTCTCCCAATATGAATGTCAAGTTGCGCCAGCGCTCAAACCTTGCGATAAATCTCCGCACCGTTTTTGACGAACTCGACGGCTTTCGCCGCCATGCCCTTGTTCAGCGCCTCGGCTTCGGCTATGCCCTGGGCGGCGGCGAAGTCGCGCACGTCCTGGGTGATTTTCATGGAGCAGAAATGCGGGCCGCACATGGAGCAGAAGTGGGCGACCTTGG
>WQUQ01000011.1 GCA_009782025.1 Desulfobulbus sp.
TCGAGAAATTCGCCGGCGAACTGCTGGCCGTCAAGGACAGCCTGGAGGCCGCGCTGGCCGTGCCGGAGCAGACGGTCGACAGCTTTCGCGCCGGCGTCGAACTGACCTTGAAGCAGCTTGTTGCCGCCTTCGAGAAAAACGCCCTGGTCGAAGTCAACCCGGCCGGCGAAAAGTTCGATCCGCACCAGCACCAGGCGATCGGCATGGTCGATGCCGAGCAGGAGGCCAATACCGTCGTCACGGTGCTGCAAAAGGGCTATCTGATCGCCGAACGGGTGTTGCGTCCGGCGCTGGTGATGGTCGCCAAACCGAAGGCTTGAAATCCGGGGCCTCGTCCCCAATTCCAGAACATCGCAAATTCACTCAAGGAAACCAACATGGGCAAGATCATCGGCATCGACCTCGGCACCACCAATAGCTGCGTCGCCATCATGGAAGGCGGCACCCCGAAAGTCATCGAAAATTCCGAGGGCGCGCGCACCACGCCTTCCGTCATCGCCTACGCCGACGACGGCGAGATCCTCGCCGGCGCGCCGGCCAAGCGCCAGGCCGTGACCAATCCGAAGAACACGCTGTACGCCGTGAAGCGCCTGATCGGCCGCCGCTTTGAAGAAAAGGAAGTGCAGAAGGACATCGCCCTGATGCCCTTCAAGATCGTCAAGGCCGACAACGGCGACGCCTGGGTCGAGGCGCGCGACAAGAAAATCGCGCCGCCGCAGGTCTCCGCCGAGGTGCTGCGCAAGATGAAGAAAACCGCCGAGGATTATCTCGGCGAGGAGGTCACCGAGGCGGTCATCACCGTGCCGGCCTACTTCAACGACAGCCAGCGCCAGGCCACCAAGGACGCGGGCCGCATCGCCGGCCTGGAAGTCAAGCGCATCATCAATGAGCCGACCGCCGCCGCGCTCGCTTTCGGTATGGACAAGGCCGCCGGCAAGGATCGCAAGATCGCGGTCTATGACCTGGGCGGCGGCACCTTCGACATTTCCATCATCGAAATCGCCGATGTCGATGGCGAAAAGCAGTTCGAGGTGCTGGCCACCAATGGCGACACCTTCCTCGGCGGCGAGGACTTCGACCAGCGCCTGATCGACTACATCATCGAGGAATTCAGGAAAGAATCCGGCGTCAATCTGAAGGCCGACGTGCTCGCCCTGCAACGTCTGAAGGAGGCCGCCGAAAAGGCCAAGATCGAGTTGTCCTCCAGCCAGCAGACCGAAATCAACCTGCCCTACATCACGGCGGACGCCTCCGGCCCGAAGCATCTGGCGATCAAGATCACCCGCGCCAAGTTCGAGTCGCTGGTCGAGGAACTGATCGAGCGTTCCATCGAACCCTGCAAGACCGCCCTCAAGGACGCCGGCTGCAAGGTCACCGACATCAATGACGTGATCCTGGTCGGCGGCCAGTCGCGCATGCCCAAGGTGCAGGACAAGGTCAAGGAATTCTTCGGCCGCGAACCGCGCAAGGACGTGAACCCGGACGAGGCCGTCGCCGTCGGCGCCGCCATCCAGGGCGGCGTGCTGCAAGGCGACGTGAAGGACGTGCTGCTGCTCGACGTGACCCCGCTCTCCTTGGGCATCGAAACCCTGGGCGGCATCATGACCAAGCTGATCCAGAAGAACACCACCATCCCGACCAAGGCCAGCCAGGTGTTCTCGACCGCCGACGACAACCAGTCTGCCGTGACCATCCACGTGCTGCAAGGCGAGCGCGAAGTCGCCAGCGGCAACAAGAGCCTCGGCCAGTTCAATCTCGAAGGCATTCCGCCCGCCCCGCGCGGCATGCCGCAGATCGAGGTGATCTTCGACATCGACGCCAACGGCATCATGCACGTCACGGCCAAGGACAAGGCCACCGGCAAGGAAAACAAGATCACCATCAAGGCCAATTCCGGGCTGTCCGAGGATGAGATCCAGCGCATGGTCAAGGACGCCGAACTGCACGCCGAGGACGACAAGAAAGTCCACGAACTGGCGGACGCCCGCAACCAGGCCGACGGCATGGTGCACATGGTCAAGAAATCGCTGGCCGAATACGGCGACAAGCTCGACGCCGCCGACAAGGAACGCATCGAAGCCGCGATCAAGGATGTCGAATCCGTGCTGCGCGACGGCGACAAGGAAGTCATCGCCGCCAAGACCGAGGCGCTGTCCACCGCCGCCCAGAAGCTCGGCGAAAAGATGTACGCCCAGCAGCAGGCCGCCGGCGGCGCCGAAGCCGCCAGCGAAGCGGCGCAGGGCGGCGAGAAAACCGTCGAGGGCGATGTCGTCGATGCCGAATTCACCGAAGTGAACAAGGACAAGAAATAATTTCTCACGCTCCGATCCGGCGCCGAGCCTCCCGGAATTTCCGGCGGCGCTCGGCGCTTTCGTCATTTCACGGGTAAATCGATGTCTAAACGCGACTTTTACGAAATTCTCGGCGTCAACCGCGACGCCTCCGAGGAGGAAATCAAGAAGGCCTACCGCAAGCTGGCCATGAAATTTCACCCCGACCGCAACCCGGACAACCCGGCGGCCGAGGAAAAATTCAAGGAAGCCAAGGAAGCCTACGAGATTCTGTCGGACAGCCAGAAACGCGCCGCCTACGACCAGTTCGGCCACGCCGGCGTCGACCCGCAAGCCGGCATGGGCGGCGGCGGCTTCGGCGGCGGCGGTTTCGCCGATGCCTTCGGCGGCATTTTCGACGAAATCTTCGGCGGCCGGGGCGGTGGTGGCGGCGGCGGCGGACGCTCCAACATCTATCGCGGCGCCGACCTGCGCTACAACCTCGAAATCAC
>WQUQ01000012.1 GCA_009782025.1 Desulfobulbus sp.
TCCACCGTCCCAGCACGCCGCGCATCATCGTCCTGGCCGCCGGCCTGCGCAACGCCGCCACCCTGCTGATCCTGGGTTTCGCCTGGTACGCGCTGAACTGGCCGAGCGCAACCGGCGCGGTCTTGCTGGCGACGATTTTCTCCGGCCTCGCCGCCTCGTCGCCGACGCCGACCCAGATGATCCAGGCCATCCTGAAAGGCTTCATTCTCGGCACCCCCTTCGCTTTCATCTGCGCCTTCTTCATCCTCGACCGCGTGGACGGTTTCCCCATGCTCATCGTCGGCATGGCGCCCTTCGTCGCCATCGGCGCCTATCTCTCCACCTTGCCTGGCCGCAGCGGCATCGGCGCCGGCTTCAATATGATGTTCGCGCAAATGGTGGCGCCGGAAAACCAGATGCGCTTCGACATCGCCAATTTCATCAACGACGCCAGCGCGCAAATCATCGGCCTGCTGCTCGCCAGTTTGATGTTCGCGCTGATTTTGCCGGAGCATCGCATCGGATCGCTGCGCCACACCCTCGCCGCGCTGTGGGAGGAAGCCGAGCGCGTATGCAGCGAGGGTTCGGCGGCGTTGCGCCACGAGTTTGCAGGCCGGATACACGACCTGTTCCATCAGCTCGGCCTCGGCGGCAACCCGGACGCGACCCAACGCGCCATCGCCAGCCAGGCGCTGACGCTGCTCGAACTCGGCCACGCCGTGATCGGCCTGCGCCACGAACTCAAGGCGCAGCCCTTTTCCGTCGCGGCACAGGGCGCGATACGGCGCGTCGTGCAACGAACGTCGGCATTTTTTCATCGGCCGGACGAAACCACGCGGCTGGCCACTCTCGCCGCCCTCGACGACGCGCTTCTGGCCTGCGGCGAAACGCCCGACGCCGCGCGTCTGCGGGCCGACCTGCATCTGCTGCGCGTCGGCCTGCTCGACGATCCCGCCTCGCTTTACAAGGAACTTCCCGATGCCGCGTGAGGTTGAAATTCTCGGCGCCTTCGTGCCCGGCCTGCTCATCGTCGGGCTGCTCGCCGCCGTCGTGCAAGTCGGCCTCGACTGGCTATGCGCCCGCTACGGCGTCTATCGTCACGTCTGGCATCGCTCCCTGTTTCGCGTTGGCATGTTCGTCTGCGTCTGGGGCGCGCTGAGCCGGCTTCTGATTCACTGATCTTCTGGATGTCATCATGAAAACCTTTGCCCGCTATGCCATCACCGCCGCGATGGTGATCGTCGCCCTGCTGTTCGGCAAATACCTGTGGGACGACAACATCTACGCGCCGTGGACGCGCGATGGCCGCGTCAAGGCCAACGTCATCAACATCGCGGCGGACGTATCCGGCATCGTGACCAGCGTGCCGGTGCACGACAACCAGTTCGTGAAAAAGGGCGAGGTGCTATTTACCATCGACAAAAACCGCTACGCCGACGCCCTGGCGCAGGCCGAAGCCACGCTGGCCGCGCAGAACGCCGAGAAGGTCATGCGCGGCCGCGAAGCGGCGCGCCGCGCCAATCTGGATAGTTCCCTCGTCACCCGCGAAAACCGCGAATCGGCGGATTCCCTGGCCAGCATCGCCGCCGCCAGAACCCAGGCGGCGCAGGCGGCGCGCGATACGGCCCGGCTCAATCTCGAACGCACCGAGATCCGCGCGCCGGCGGACGGCTACGTCACCAACCTGCGCGTCTTCGTCGGCGATTTCGCCAGCGCCGGCGCCTCGCGGCTGGCTCTGATCGAGGCCAATTCCTTCTACGTTGACGGCTATTTCGAGGAAACCAAACTGCCCCGGATCGCGGTCGGCGACCCGGTCGAGTTGCGCTTCCTCAGCGCTCTGCCCAATCTGCAAGGGCATGTCGAAAGCATCGCGCGCGGCATCACCGACCGCGACGCGGCAACGGGACGCGAACTGCTCGCCGACGTCAATCCGACTTTCAACTGGGTGCGGCTGGCGCAGCGCATTCCGGTGCGCGTGCGCATCGACGACCTGCCGGCCGATCACCGCCTGTCGACGGGCATGACCTGCACGGTCGTGGTCAAGCCGCAGTGAGTTTTTTCGGCGCGCTTGCCTGGACTCCCCGCCCGCCAGCAGGCGATGCGGGAAATCCAGAGCCAGGATGCCTTACGGCCCCTTGCGGATCAGGCCCAACGGCGCGCCGAGCGGCAGCACCGTGCGGCCAAAGTAGCCATTCAGGAAGATGGCGCCACCCGCGTAGAAACCGATCAGCGAAATCAGGAATTCCGACCACGCCGCCAGCGGATCGAACATTTCCGGTGCAACGCCGAACGCCGCCATGCCCAGCGAGAACAACAAGACGTTGATGAGCACCAGGATCGCGGCAAAGGCCTTGTTGGCCTCGAAGGCGGCAACCATCACGAACAGCGAGAAAAACAGGTAGGCGAAGCAGGCGAAGGCGAACTGGCGCGGGTCGGCCTTGTCGCCGACCGGACCGAACCAGCCGAGCGTCATCGCCCAATGGATGGCGACGGCGGCCCAGAACAGGCCGTAGGCGCCGAGCACGATGGCCCCGAAATAATTGTTCTTCTTGAAGTCGACGCTGGAGGCCCAGAGCTGGGCCGCCGAGCCGAGGCAGATCGCCCACGGGATGAGGAAGGACACCCCGCTGGTCCAGCCCATCTTGGCCGACGAGGCGACGAAAGTCGTCAGCGACAGCCCGAATACGCCCAGCGCCGTCGGATCCGACAGCACCATCCGGGTTTCGGTAATAGAGGAAGAATTCTGCGTGTTCATGTGATGCCTCCTGAATATCCAGTCGATCAAACTTGGAGT
>WQUQ01000013.1 GCA_009782025.1 Desulfobulbus sp.
GCAATCCAGGCTGCGGTCTGGATTGCCACGGCACGACGTGCCTCGCAATGACGATGGATTCTGAACGCATCATTCAATACTTAATGGCCGGGTGAATAGCCCGGCAACACCTGTTCCAGCCATCGCGCCAGCACCGAATCCGCCGGCCAGTTGCGCAGCAAGCGTTCCCGGTCGCGCCGCCAGGCGCGGGCGAAGGCGGAGGCCGAGCGATGTTCGGTCAGAGCGTCGAGGTCGATCAGTACGATCCGTCCGGCGTGCCACAGCAGGTTGGTGGCTTTCAGGTCGCCGTGGGTGATGCGTAGCCGGTACAGCAACGCGAACAATTCGCGCAGCACCTGTTGCATGGCCGGTTCCGGCTCTCGCGCCGGGTCGAGCAGAGTTAGTAGATTGACGCCAGGGCAATGCTCGGCGATGAAGAAAGCGCGGCCGCGCAGCGCGCCCCGGCGTTCCTCGACCAGCGCCAGCGCCCGTGGCGTGGCGATGCCGTAGAAATCGAGGCGATGCGCTGTCTGCCAGGAATGCCAGGCGCGGCTGGGTCGCCACAGGCGCGACAGCGCATGCCGCCAGTGTTTGAGGTTGTAGCGCTTGACGACCACGGTTCGCCCGCCCGCCTCGACGGCGGCGACTGTACAGGTGTTGCCGTTTTTCAGAAGCTGGCCGGCAGCCATTGCGGCATCCGGGCTCGCCAGCAAAGGCTGCAACCCCGGCGCTTCGTCGCGCAAAACGGCGGTGAAGCGGCGGAAGGTTTTTTGCACCGCGAACGGGCTGCAATCGCGCACGGTCTTGGCGAGATAGCGGCGCAAGCGCCGTTGCCGGGCGGCGATCACCGCCGCATCGAGCGCCTTGGCGTCGACCTGTCGGCCCCAGGCTTGCAACAATTGCTGGCGCTGCCCGTCCCAGACGGGTTCCAGTTCGGCCAGTAGCCGGGCCAGATTGGCCAGTTGACCGGCGGCCGAGGCGTCCGCGCGCACGCCGTCGCCGTCGATCAGGAGCAGTAGCCCCTGATGGAGCAGAAAATTGCCAAAGTGCGGATCGTGCTGCACCAACCCGGCGTCATGTAGACGGCCGAGCAGCCGCATGGCCGATAAGAGCGGTGGTAACTCGATGGGCGCCGACCAGTGTTCTTTCAGGGCCGCCGCGCCGTCGAGCCATTCGGTGAGCACGAGGTAACCGCCTTCGCCGATGGGGCCGGCGAAGCGCAGGGCTGGCGTCGGCAGGCCGGCGGCAAGCAGCGCAGTCAGACCCGCGCGCTCGCGCTCGCCATGCCGGATCGCCTCGTCGCCGATGAACAATTTGGCGAATGCCGGCTCACCGTTACACAGCGCCAGACCGGCCAGACGCTTGTCCGGCAAGAGGCGCAGCAGACGGGTGAATTCCAGCCGGCCGCCATCCGGCAAGGTCAAGGCGAAGGGCAAGGCTGGCGCGCGCCCGGCCTGGCGCAGGCTGGCCAGCGATGCGATGGGGGCCTGGCTTGCCGTTGCGCGCAGCAGGTCAGGCGGCGGCGATGTTTTCAATAGTTTCCAAAATCCAGGTGATAACCTTTGTCATTTTCACGCGGCATGGCGTATCCGCAAAGAAAAACCCGCCACTGGCGGGTTTTTGACCACGGCGCAAGCGAGAAACCCGGCCTTCAGGCCGGGGTCAAGCGAGCCCAGCGTGATTTCGGCGCCGCAGGCACCCCAAACTCGTGGCGAGGAAGCTCCGGGCTTCAGCCCGGAGTGACTCACAATCCTGGGAAAACCGGCTTACTTGCCGGTCGCCTTCCTGGCGGCGGCGCTGGTGGCGCTGCTGCTCTTGGCGGCGGGCGCGATGGCCTTGGTGGCGGCTTGCAGGTTGGCTTCGGCGATGTCCGACAATTGTTTGGCCATCGTGCTCATGCTGTCGAACGCCTTGGATGAGGCGTTCAGCATCGATTCCATGCTGGCGGCGAAAACGTCGCCGCCAGCCGGGGCCGTTTTGGCCTTGGCGACGACGCTGGAGGCATGCTTGTTGAAGCTGCTGTACTGCGCTTCCATGACGGCGGTGATTTCCTTCTGCATCTCGGTAACCAGGTCATAGACGCTGCGCGAGTAATCGACGACCTTCTCGACGTTCGGCTTGGCCAGTTCGCTGTTCAGCTTGGCGGCTTCGTTGACGTCCTTGGCCGCCATCAACTGCTGGGTGTTGGCAACCGTGTTGTTGAAGAATTCGCGGGTGGCCGCCAGGTTCAGCGCCGTCAGGCGCTCGATGCCGGTGAAGGCGGTGCGCAGCAGCGACATCATGACTTCGGTGTTGGCCTTTTGCGCGACGGCCAGTTGTTCCATATTCGGGTTGCTCATCATCATCTCCAGTCCAGGTTTTACTTGCAGTGGATGAAACAAAACCCCCGCCAGGCGGCGGGGGTCGGGTGAAGCGGCGTGTTACTTGCTCTTCTTGGCAGCCTGGCCGACAGCCTTGACCGTCGCATTGGTGGCGGCGGCGACGTTGGCTTCGGTGATTTCAGCGACTTGCTTGGCGGCCTTGTTCAGGTTGTCGAAAGCCGAGTTGGCGGCGGCGAGGGCGCTCTTGACCGCGGCAACGGCGACATCGGAGCCAGCCGGGGCGGATTTGGCGGCCTTGTCCAGCAGATCGGCGACTTGCTTCTGAAAGCCGGAGAACTGGGTTTCCATGGTTTTCGACAGTTCTTCCTGGGCCTGGGCGGAGATTTCATAGACGCTGCGCGAGTAGGCAACGGCCTTCTCGACGTTGGGCTGGGCCAGGGAAGCCTGGATCGACAGGGCTTCCTGAACGTCCTTGGCGCCGAACAGCGCCTTGGTGCCGGAAACGGAATCTTCCAGAACCGAGCGGGCGGTGTTCAGGTTGAGGGCGGCGATACGTTCGGCGGAAGCCAGGGCGGCATTGGCAACCGACAGCAGGGAGTCGACAGCGGCCTTGTTGGCGGCGGCGAATTGTTCGGGGGTCGTGAAGCTCATGAAAATCTCCTGAATATTGAAAAGGAATCCGACGAGGTACTACAAACCGTTGCAGGGCTGCCACCACTCGTGCTGCACTGCATCATGGTTTTCAATTATAGGAAGGACGGTTACATTGTCAACAATTATTTGTGCGGTGCACAAATAATTTTACCTAATCAAAATCAGCGACTTGTCGCTGTCGCGGCGGCTGTTGGCGGGGCCTGGATCGGTCGCGGCGCTAGGGGCGCGCGCCCCCTTCGTCGATGCCGGCAGCGCCTTTCAGTTCGAGCGACATGCCGTTCGTGGCCGACCGTTGTTCGCTCGTCGCGCCGCCGCTCCGGGTATCGCCCTTGGGCTGGATGACGGCGCGCACGCGCGGCGGCGGGGCGCTGGGGCTGGTCTTTTCGCCGGCGGTGACGAGATATTTGTCGTTGACGGCGTCGTACCAGATGTAATCGCCACGAATTTCATCGGCGCCGCTCCTGACCCAGGCGCGGTGGAACAGTTGGACGATCTCGCTGTTGCTGTTGTATTCGATGCGCTCGGCTTCGCCTTCGAGATAGTCGTCACGCCCCTCGCGCTTCTGGCGGAAGCGGGCCAGCCCGCCCGGGCCGCCGAAGGCGGTGCCAATCTGGAAACCGTACTCGTCCTCGGTGATGACGACGCGATCGGCCTTGAGCAGCATCGTGCCCTTGGTGATGACGACATCGCCTTCGAGAATCTGGATTTTCTTGGCGTCGTCGATGGTGAGGCGATTGGCTTCCAGATGCATCGGCTTGTCGCGGTCGGCCCGTTCGGCGAGGGCGGCGGCGGGCGCGAGCAGGAGGGAGGCGGCAAGGAGGGCGAGGCGTGCGTTCATGGCGTTTTTTGCGCGGGGCGAATGTATACGCCCGTGACCTGCGATTGCAACACAAACGTCGACGTATTGGTATCGAGATGGGCGCCGACGCCTTTGGCCCAGGATTGCGCCTGGGTGATTTCGACCGGGCTGGCGGTAAAGGCAATGCCCAGATCGGGCTGGACGGTGAGGTCGGGCATGCGGGCGCGCAGTTCGGGATTACCGGTGGTGGCGGCGCGGACGACGTTGACGTTGTCCCACAGGAATACCGTTTCGCCTTGTGAGCTGACCAGCGCCTGGTCGGACGAAAAGGTCAGCGGCGGTTTGTCCGGGCGGTAGCTGATGAGGACCGGCGAGCGCAGTCTGGATGAATCGTCGTCCGGGAAATGTTCGAGCCAGGGGGCCATCAGGCGATATTTGACCTGGCCGCTGGCATCGAAGCGGCTGACGGTGAAGTTTTCCGCGATGGTGTCGGGATCGTGGCGCTGCCTGCCGTCGTGTCGCGGCTCCTCGATCTTGACCGCGCTTTGCAGCCAGAAACTGAGACCGGCCAGCAAGGCGACCAGGATGATCGGGAAAAGCTGCCCCTGCCAGTTTTTCATCATGCGCCCAGGTAGGGGGCAAAAGCCGCCGCCAGCTTGTCCTGAGCGGCGAGGATGAATTCGCAGGCTTCGCGCACCGCGCCGCCCCCGCCGCCGGTTGCGGTGACGAGGTGGGCGCCTGCCTTGACGATGGGCCGGGCGTTGGCCGGGGCGATGGCGAGGCCGCAGCGGGTCATCGCCGGCAGGTCGATCAGATCGTCGCCCATGAAGGCGCAGGCTTCCCAGGCTAGGCCGAGCCGGTCGAGCAGAGCGGCAACGGTGGCCGCCTTGTCGGCGACGCCCTGAAAAACGTGGGCTATGCCGAGATCGGCGGCGCGCGCGGCGACGACGCCGGAATCGCGGCCGGTGACGATGGCCAGCGCAAAACCGGCGCGCTGCATCAGCTTCAAGCCGAGGCCATCCTGGACGTTGAAGGTTTTCAATTCGCCGCCGTCGTCGGTGTAATGCAGGCCGCCATCGGTCATCACGCCGTCGATGTCGAAGGCGACCAGCCTGATGCGGGCGGCGCGGGAGTTGACGTCAATGAGAGCCGTCATCAGATCACCCTGGCGGTAAACAGATCGTGCATGTTGAGCGCGCCGGCCAGCCGGCCGTCGCCATCGACGACGAGCAGCGCGTTGATGCGCAGGCGCTCCATCATCTCGACCGCCTCGACGGCCAGGCGGGCGCCGGCGATGGTGTGCGGCGCCGGGTGCATGACCGAGGCGATGGCGCCCTGGCGCAGGTCGACCTGCGCCTCGAAGGCGCGGCGCAGGTCGCCATCGGTGAAGATGCCGAGCGGCCGGTTATCGCCATCGACGATGCAGACCAGGCCCAAGCCGCCGCGCGACATGGCGACCACGGCGGCGGTGATGTCGGTGTCGGGAGGCAGCGTCGGCACCAGCCCGGCCGGGCGCATGACATCAGCAACATGGGTCAGCAGGCGGCGACCGAGCGAGCCGCCGGGATGCGAGCGGGCGAAATCCTCGGGGCCGAAGCCGCGGGCGTCGAGCAGGGCCACCGCCAGGGCGTCGCCGAGGGCCAGCGCGGCGGTGGTGCTGGCCGTTGGCGCCAGGTTGTGCGGGCAGGCTTCCTGGGCGACGGCGGCGTCGAGGTGAATATCGGCCTCGCGGGCCAGGGCCGATTGCGGCGCGCCGGTCATGCCGATGAGCCGCGCGCCCTGGCGCTTGATGAGCGGCACGATGCGCAGCAGTTCTTCGGACTCGCCGGAATTGGACAGGGCCAGCAGCACGTCGTCGCGGGTAATCATGCCGAGGTCGCCGTGGCTGGCCTCGGCGGGGTGGACGAAATAGGCCGGCGTGCCGGTGCTGGCCAGGGTGGCGGCGATCTTGCGGGCGACATGGCCGGATTTGCCCATGCCGCTGACGATCACGCGGCCGCGACTGTTGAGGATCAGATCGACGGCGCGGGCGAAGGCGTCGTCGAGACGCTGCGCCAACGCGGCAACCGCCGCGGCTTCGATGGTCAGGGTTTGCCGTCCCAGTTGCAGAGCGCGTTCCGGGGGGTGGCGCAGAGGCGAAGTGCTTGGGTTCATGGATAAGCTGCGGTTATGATGACCGCAGTATACCTGAATGGCGAAACGGCCCTTGAGCGCACTCTCCCTCGTTCTCCTGCTACTTGGCGTCTCGGTGCCGGTCGTCGTCATTTTCCGCCGTTTCAATCTGCCGCCGGTGCTTGGCTATCTGCTGGTCGGCAGCGTCATCGGGCCGCACGCGCTCAATCTGATGGCGGAAATCGACAGCATGGAATACCTCGCCGAATTCGGCGTCGTCTTTCTGATGTTCTCGATCGGCCTCGAATTTTCGCTGCCCAAGCTCTACGCGATGAAACGCATCGTTTTCGGCCTGGGGCTGTTGCAGGTGCTCGCCACCCTGATCGTCGGCACGGCGCTGACGGTGCTCGCCGGCGTCGGCTGGCAACTCGGGCTGGCCTTGGGCGGCGTGCTGGCGATGTCGTCCACCGCCGTGCTGACCAAGCTCCTGACCGAGCGCATGCAGCTCAACACGCCGCACGGCCGCGAGGTCATGGGCGTCTTGCTGTTTCAGGATCTGGCCGTGGTGCCGCTCCTGGTCATCATTCCCTCGCTGACCCAGCCGCCGGAGAGGCTGGCGCTGCTGCTCGCGGTGGCGCTGGTGAAAGCGGTGGTGGCGCTGGCGGTGATCCTGGTGTTCGGCCAGAAACTGATGCGCAAGTGGTTCACCTTCGTCGCCCGCGCCAAATCCTCCGAGGTCTTCATCCTCAATGTGCTGCTGATTACCCTGGGCCTCGCCACGCTGACGCAACTGGCCGGCCTGTCGCTGGCGCTGGGCGCGTTCGTCGCCGGCATGCTGATTGCCGAAACCGAATACCGCCTACAGGTCGAGGAGGACATCAAACCCTTCCGCGACGTGCTGATGGGGCTGTTTTTCGTCACCATCGGCATCAAGCTCGACATGCACATCGTCGCCGACCTGTGGTGGCAGGTGCTGCTCGGCCTCGTCGCCCTGCTCGCGCTCAAGGGGCTGATCGTCGGCCTGCTCTCCTGGCGTCTGGGCGCTTCGCCCGGCAATGCCCTGCGCTCGGCGCTGTGGCTGTGCGCCGGCGGCGAATTCGGCTTCGTCCTGCTCGGCGAAATCGCCCACATGCCGATCGAGGTCGAGCAGGTGGCGCTGACGGCGCTGGTGCTGTCCATGCTGCTCGCGCCCTTCATCGTCCAGTACAGCGACAAGCTGGTGATGCGCTTCGTCGCCAGCGAATGGCTGCTGCGCTCGATGCACCTGACCCAGATCGCCGCCCAGTCGATGGCCACCGAGCGCCACGCCATCCTCTGCGGCTTCGGGCGCAACGGCCAATATCTGGCCCGCTTTCTCGGCCAGGAAGGCGTCAATTACATTGCCCTCGATCTCGATCCCGACCGCGTCCGCGAAGCCGCCGCGGGCGGCGAGAGCGTCGTCTTCGGCGACGCCGGGCGCAAGGAGGCGCTGGTTGCGGCCGGCCTGATGCGCGCCAGCGTGGTCATCGTCACCATGGCCGATACGCCGCTGGCCGAAAAAGTGCTGCATCACGTGCATGCGCTGCGCCCCGACCTGCCGGTGCTCATCCGCACCGCCGACGAACGCGACATGGCCAGACTGACCCAGGCTGGCGCCGCCGAGGTCGTGCCGGAAACGCTGGAGGCCAGCCTGATGCTGGCCTCGCACGCCCTGGCGCTGGTCGGCGTGCCGATGAGCCGGGTGTTGAAGCGCATCCGCCTCGTCCGCGCGCAGCGCTATCGCCTGCTGCGCGGCTTCTATCGCGGCCTGAGCGATCATGTGGAGGACGACAGCCAGCAGCCGCGCCTGCATTCCATCTGGCTGGAGCCTGGCGCCGCCGCCATCGGTCAATCGCTGGCCGAACTCGGGTTGGCGGCTTGCGGCTGCGAAGTCAGCGCCATCCGCCGGCGCGGCATCCGCGCCATCGAGCCGGCGCCGGAAACCCGTCTGGAAGAAGGCGACGTGGTCGTCGTGCTCGGCGCGCCAGGGGCGGTGATGGCGGCCGAGCAGCGGTTGTTGCAGCGCGGTTAGCGGTGGCGGGGCCGAGTTTCAAAGCTGCCGGCAAACGGTGTACAGG
>WQUQ01000014.1 GCA_009782025.1 Desulfobulbus sp.
CGAAGGATTGCTCCAGCTAGAGATGCAACCCAAAACCGTTCACTCCATTACCGGATGGGAGTGGATAATTAGTTCGGTTTTTAATGCGAATTAGAATAAGGTGGCGTTCGACATGGTTTTTTCCTAGAATGGATGCAGCAGGCGGTGCGCGATAGGGATAGGTGCGCACACACCCGTAACCCCTTGAGGTGAGCAAAACGCATGTGCGTGCGCCCGTTCGGATAGAGACCACCGCCTGCCCCTACTTCAACTTGCCAAACAGCAGCTTTCCCACCCGCTGGCGGTTCAGGCGTCTTGCATCAGCGTGCATCAGGTTCCACAGCACGGAGCCATCCGTCAGCACGCGAACGATCACCAGGATGTCGTACTTGCTGGTCTGGTAGAGGCCGATGTACCGGCGGCGCGGTCGCCCATCATCGTACATCGTCAGCCACACCTCGAACGGGTCTTGCAGCGTGGGCAGGATGAAGTTGGCGAAGCGTTCGCGGGCGTCCGGCTCTTTTTCGACGATGTGGTCGATGTATTCGTTGCGCAGCAGCACGTCGCCCGCCGGGGTTTTCACCATAACCGCAGGATTGGCTTCGCTCAGCCCAAGAACACCACGCACCATCTCGGCGGCGGCGACGCGGGTCGCCGCTTTGGGCAGCAGCGCCGGCGCCGGCAGCTTGAGGTTGTCGGCGATGCTTTGCAGCACCGGCAACGCCAGATCGGTATGGGTCATCTGGCCCGGCAACTCCTGGCTTTGAGCCTTGGGATAAGCTGATCGTTGAATTGCTGAAGCGTGCCGCCATTGCGCAGCGTGCGCAGTAGTTCGGTATGGATGTCGGCAACCACATCGGCCTTACTGACATTGGCCACCGTGAAATCACGATGGTGGCCCTGGTCGAGCAACTCACGATAGCCGCCGGTAACGCGCAGCCCCTTGCCTTGCAGGTAGCGGATGGCGCGATTGGGCGGCAAGCCGAGGGCAAACGCCAGATCGGCGGCGGCAACCGTCATGCCGGCCCCTTGGCGGAATCCATCCCCGCCAGATCAGCCACGAAGAAGGCCCGCTGCATGAGTTCTGGCAGGGCGCTTTCGTCCAGCGCCGGCCAAGCGTCCAGCAGGGCTTCTTTAACCTCCTGCGGCGTCGCGGCCTTGGCGATGGCATCGAGCGCCGGTTGCAGCATCTTGCGCATCGCCGCGTCGATGGCAGCCTCGTCCAGCAGGTCGATGGCGTCATCGAGCGCCGCCTGGCTGGGGTCTGGATTGAAGCCATCGGCAAAGCTCGCCAGCGCCGGGTTGGGGGTTACAAGTGCAGTCGGCTCCTGCAAATCTCCATCTTCCAAGTTATACGTGCGCAGCCAGTAGGCGTTGGTGAATTTTGCCCCGGCCTGGGAGAGGATCAAATCGCGTTTGGCGCGCAGATCGTCGACCTGCTCTTGCCGCCAGAATTTGAAGACGGGCGGTTCTGCACCGGGGAAGTTAACCGCGTAGAAGTCGCGTACCCACTGGTTGATGCCATCGGCCACCATCTGCGAATCATCGTCTTGCAGGTCTTTTTCCACCTCGCCGGCGGCGGTGGCGCTGGCCTTGTTGGCGTCTTTCTCGACGCTCTGGTTGTTGCCGAGCAGCGCGATGTTGATTTCCCGGCTACAGAACATCAACAGTTTTTCGTACAGATCGGCATTGGTCGTGCCGCTGGCGCCAACAAAATTCACGCTGCCGTCATCGGGCACCACGGCAATCGCGTCCCGCACCATCGCCCCCAGGCGGTTGGCAAAATCATCCATCTCCGGCTGACCGGCGCCGCGCGGCAACTGTTGGCAACAAATAGATTTGTCCGGTTTTGTAGCACATGAATTGTCCGCTTTGTCCGAGGCGGGGAAATGGGTGGAGGGCGTAGCCCGGAACCGATTTTCCCGCCTCGGGCGGCCGCGCCCACCTGCTGGTCATCGAGGAGGCGCATGCGCTGCCCATCCCCACGCTCAATCACTTGAAGCGCCTGCACGAAAAAATGCGCCTCGGCCGCCGGCCCATGCTCGGCATCCTGCTCGTCGGCCACCCGGAACTGGAACAGCGCTTGAGCCGGCATGACGTGCGCGAAGTCATGCAGCGTACCGAAATTGCGCGCTTGCGCCCGCTCGGTTCCGACCTGGCCGCCTACCTGCAACGCCGCGCCGAGGCCGCCGGCAGAAAGCTCGCCGACTTCATCACCATGGATGGCGTCGACGAACTCAAAAGCCGCCTCACCGTGCGCACCGGCAAAGAGGGGCAAGTGAGCCTCCTCTACCCGCTCAACATCAACAACTGGCTCACCGCCGCCCTCAACACCGCCGCCGCCATCGGCGCGCCGGTGGTCGACCGCGATGTGATCGCCGCCGTGCCAGCGGGGTGCTGAGATGAACGACGTCGACAAACTCGCCACGCTCAAAGCCTCGATCATCAACATCGGGCGGCTGTTGCCAGAGGGCATGCACATCATGTTTCACCGCGACCCTGGCTGCATGACCACGCTGGAGCAGGTGTATCCAGACGGTTCGATGACGTCGGCGATCTTCACCGGCTGCTCGCCGATCTACGGCGTCCCTGTGGTTCCCGCCGAGTTCTCGCCAGGAGATGCGTCATGACCATCGCCAAACGGCTGCGCCGCATCCACCGTGCCTGGCGCTACTACAACCGCCTGCACTACTCCTGGCGCTTGGCCTGGGCCAAGGCCGGGTACGAGCCGCGCAACGCCTGGAATCTGCCATGAAGCGCACCCGACCCCGCCGTGTTGCCGAGCGCCTGATCGCGGTACTGCGCAGTGAGGCGCGCATCCTGACCAGCGCCGAACTGGCGACGCTGGCCTTGACCGATCCCTGCCACATCACTCAATGCCTCGCCCCGGAACTCGCCGCCGGTATCGTGGCCACGTATCGGGAGAACAACGGCCGTGGCGGTATCCGTTACTTTGCCTGGGCCGGCGGTCTTGATCTGGAGTGGGCGGCGAAACCGCCGAACCTGAAGCCGCGAGGCGCGTCTCCCCGCCGGAATGTGCCGACCACGACACGCGCCTGCCTCTGCTGCGGCCGCCCGTTCGCCTCCGCCGGCCCGCACAACCGCCTGTGCGTCAAATGCCGCGCCCAGGATGTCAGCCCTTACGCCCCCTGAAAGGAGTTTTCAAATGGCCAAACAGAAAGCCAAGGCGGCAGCCTTCATCTGCCAGAGCAAGGATCAGGCGATGGAATCCATCCGCGCCCTGGGCGACGCCCAGCGCGAACTGACCCGGATCGAAACCGGCATCAACGACCAGATCGCCGCCGCCACGGCGGCGAGGAAGGACGAGATCGACGCCCTCAAAACGCGCATCGAGACGCTCACCGTCGGCATCCAGGGCTGGTGCGAGGCGCACCGGGCCGAACTGCTGGCGGCCAGCGGCAAGGAAGCCAACCTGATCACCGGGCGGGTAGCGTGGCGGCAGCGCCCGCCCAGCGTCAGCATCCGCTGTGGACAAGGTGCTGGAGAATCTGCGCCGCCTGGGCCTCGCCCGCTTCATCCGCGAGAAGGAGGAGCCGAACAAGGAAGCGATGCTGGCCGATCCCGCGGCAGTGGCCGGCATCGCCGGCATTTCCATCGTCACCGGCGTCGAGGATTTCATCGTCGAGCCGTTCGAGGTGGAGGTGGCGTGATGGATCAGGGCGCGTTCGCCGCCAGCAGCGCAGCGGCGCGGGTTTGCCAGCCCTTGCCGCTGGCCCGCCAGCGCGCCAGCGAGTCCGGTTCCAGGCGTAGCGTCACCGGCTGTTTATGCACGGTCAGCGGCGGGCGGCCGCCCGTGCGCCGGACGATTTCCGCCCCCGTCGTGACGCGGCCCTCGCCGGCCAGCGCCTCTTTGAGTCCCTGCTCCAGTTCGGCCATGAATTGCAGCATCTCGGCATCGGGTTTTTTGGGCTTAGACATCGTACTGTTCCTTGAGACGGTTCAGAAAATCAATGGGCAGGTTGTCGAACTTGCCCTTCACATAGGCAATCACCAATCGCACTTCGCCGCGCTCGGGCCGGTTGAAGTAGATGACGCGCACACCGCCGCGTTTGCCCATGCCAGGGCGCGTCCAGCGCACCTTGCGCAAACTCTCCGTACCCGGGATCACCACGCCGGCTTCCGGTTCGGCGGCAATGAAATCGACGAACTTCGCGGCTTGTTCATCCGTCCAGATGCCGCTGATGCTACGCAGATAAGTCGGAGGTTCGATGACGGTGTACATGGTGTTTATTGTACATCGAATAACCGGGGCGTCAATCGGCATTTGGATCGGGCTTGCCGGGCTGGCGCGACAACCTCTCTGCCCTGCTGGATCTGATCGTTCTCGCGATGGAGACCAGCGCCGACGGCTGCGACATCCAGACGCAGACCGCCATTGTTGACGCGCATTGAAAATTACCCGGTTTTTCTGGGTACTGCGCGTTGAAAATTACCCAGGGTGATTAACCTCCGCCGTTCCGTGATGGAACGGGGGAAGAGGGAGATGATCACCATGAATCTGCTGGGAAAGGTAAGACGTTTGCATTACCGTGACGGGCTGTCGCTATCGGAGATTGAGAGGCGGACGTGCCTGACGAGGAAGACGATCCGCAAATGGCTAAATAGGCCGGAAGGGGTTGAGCCGAAGTATCGACGCCAGAGCGGCGAGACCAAGATTACGCCATACGTCGAACGGTTGGTGAAGATGCTGGAGACGGATGCGCGGCGTGGGCCGCGAGAGCGGCGCACGGCGAAGAAGCTCTTTGCCGAACTCCAGGCGCTGGGATTCGACGGGAACTACAGCCGCGTCACCGAATTCATACGGCGCTGGCGTACCGAGGGCGGCGCGGTGGTTCGTAAAGCCTTCGTTCCGCTGCGATTCGAGCCGGGAGAAGCCCACCAGTTCGATTGGAGCGAAGAGCGCCTGGTGATTGGCGGCGTCTGGCGCAAGCTCGTTGTTGCCCACCTGAAGCTCTGCTACAGCCGAGCCTTCGTCGTCCAGGCCTACCCGGCGCAAAGCCACGAAATGCTGTTTGATGCCCACGCCCGATCATTTGCGGCACTTGGCGGTATTGCGCGGCGCGGCATCTACGACAACATGAAGACGGCGGTCGACAAGGTCAAGAAGGGCAAGGCGCGGGTCGTCAACACGCGCTTTGCAGCGATGGCCTCACACGACCTGTTTGATCCGGACTTCTGTTGAAGCGGCGCGCGATAAATTTGGCTTGAAAATTGCGATAAATGGCGTGGCTTAGGTTTGCGCGGGATGAAAACGAATTGCAGAAATAGGCCGCCGAGGAGCGGCTTCTCGTGTCAGCGGGCGGCTGCCCTGGGTGAAATCCACAGCACCTTCGGTACGTGGCTTGAGGCTGCCGTTGGCGTAGTGGGGTCGCTCGACACGCTGCCAGTCTTTCAGGGTGGCGTCGTAGAGGTCGGAGGGGTAGCCGGCCAGTACGACCATGCCTTGCACGGACTTGATCTGTTCGAGCAGGGCGATGTGGCCGGGTTCGGTCAGTTCGCAGCGGTAGCCGGATTTTGACCGTGTGGATGGCAGGTAAGGCGGGTCGATGAAGAACAGGGTGTCGGGGGCGTCCTGTGCCCGGATCACCTCGCCGGCGTCGCGGCATTCGATGATGACGCCTTGCAGGCGGCGCGAGATGGCGGCGAGGCAGCGGGGGTAGGTCATCCATTCGGACGCTTTGCTGGAACCGCCCTTGCGGTGGCGGGCGTCGGCAAACATCGTTTTCCTGGGGTTGAACAGGGATTCGTGGTGGAAGGACTGGTAGGCCCGCGTGATGGCCCGTTGTGCCCGGATCACCGGGTCGGCGCTGGCCTCGAATGCGCGCTCGAATTCGCGTCTGGAGTATGGCGTTCGCCGCAGGCGGCGCATCAGTTCCCGGAGCCTGGCCGGGTCTTGCACGACGCGGAAGATGCCGACGATTTCTTCGTCCAGGTCGTTGTAGACCTCGATCTTGCTTCTCGGCTTCCTGAGCAGGATGCTGGCCGCACCGCCGAAAGGTTCGACGTAGAAGCGGTGCGGGGGCAGGTGGGCGATGACCCAGGGCGCAATGGCCAATTTGCCTCCGAAATAGCGCAGCAGGGACCGGCTGGGCGGGTTGTGGTCGGGTGGGGTTCGGGTTCTGGCAGCGTTCACGGGTCGTTCCTTCTTGTTCAAGCGCGCCGTACCGGCATGACATCGGCGACGGCCCAGCGTTCGCCGTCGGCGTCGTCGATCTGGCAGCGCAGGCGGTAGAGGTTGCCGGCCAGGCCGCCGATGACGCGTTGCAGGACGCGCAGGCCATGGATTTGCAGCGGGCCGTCGAGCATCGCCTCGATGTCGTCGTGCGGTTGGCCGCGGGCGAGTTCGCAGGAGACGATGGGGGAGATGACGGCGGTGGCGATGCGGCTGAAGTCGAAGGTGACGGTGATGATTTCGGCGGGGTCTTTGGCTGAGATCATGTGGATTCCTTTGCGGCCGATAACATAGCTGCGGCGCGGCGCGACGATCATGAAACGGATATTGGGCGTCATCGCGGCCTGGCCGCCCGGGCTGGTCAGCGTGGCATGCGCTTGGCCGGATGCACTGACGGCGCCGGATGCAGCCAGCGGCGCCGCGACGGCTGGCTGCGCGCTACCGCTGGCCGTTGCTTTGCCGAACGCCGACGGCCCGGTGTTTTCGCTAGCCGTCGCCTGTGCCGTGCCGGATGCCGAGGCTGCGCCTGTTGCGCCCAGGGTGACGCTGGCTGATCCCGTCGGGGCGCCACTGGCCGCCGCGCCTCCGGACGCCGAAATCGACACGATCACAGCGCCGCCAGCCATGCCAGTGGCGGCGGCTCCACCGACAGCCATAGCATCCAGTTCGGCGACTGGATTGCCGACGGTAATAGCGATGGTGGCGGTGCCGACCGACTGGCCATCCTCGAATAGCTCGTACACCCACGAGTAAATACCGGCCGGCAGGCCGTCGGCGTCGAAGACGAAACTCAAATCCTCCCAGATGCGCAGGCTGCCGGCACTCGGCCAGGTGGCTACCCGCCAGCGGTATTCGGCATCTGGGTCGATGCCGTCGTTGAGCGCCGGTCCGGGGTTGTCTCCTCCGGTCGGAATCTCGCTGCCGAGAATGCCATGGCCGGGGAATGCCGACGACAGCCAGCCGTTGGCGAGGATGCCGTCCGGATTGCTGAGCCAGGTCATTGCGCTGCTTTTGCCGGCATGCGCCGCGTGCCACTCTCGGTCAGCCAGTCGTGCAGGTAGTAGACGCCGGGCTGGATGGCGGGATCGGTGAATGTATAGCACCCGGCGGCGTCTGTCGTCAGGCCGGTTTTACGCACGACCAGGGCGCCGGTATCCGGGTGGTAGATGGCGGCATAGACAAGCGGCTGATTGGCCAACAGCGTTCCGGTGTTGTTCGTCAGCGGCTCAGAGACGATGGCCGGCGGCGCCGGCGCGTCGACTGCCGCCGTGGCCGTGCCGGAGGCGACGGCAGAACCGCTGGCCTGGGCATCTAGCAGGCCGGGGTCGACGGGTTCGCCTTCCTCCAGCAGCACGCCGAACCAGTCGTTCTTCATAGACAACCAGTCGGCTTCGGTGAGCAACGTGTCGAAGATCAGGACTGCGTGAATTTTATCGGCCTGCGGAACCGTGGTGGCCTCGTTATACGCACCGACTTGATTTAACGCATAACCGGCTGCCGTCGATAAGCCGCTGGCATTCAACGGCACGGCCGTCATGACGACATCGGTGTCGAGCGCCCGATAAGCGGTTGCATCGTTGGCAGCCTTGTCTATCGAGAAGCCGAACAGATAGCGATTGCCCGCGCCGAGACGGCCTAAAAGACCGTTTAGAACCGTGTTGTTGTGAATCATGAACGGACTACTACTTCGTTTCATTAAAACATTTACTAATCAAGTCATCTGGAAATCAAACTTTTTCCATTGAAAGCGAACCGGTTGAGCGTTCATCTCGTCAATGCCTTT
>WQUQ01000015.1 GCA_009782025.1 Desulfobulbus sp.
GGCCACAAGGCCAGGCCCTCGGCGAAGAACTGGCGAATGGTGGCCCAGCCCCGGTGCTCGCCGCCGACGATGTCGTAGAGGACGCAGTCCGGGGCAAGGTAGGGCTTCGGAGCATCGGCATTGCCGCTGCTCCAGGCGGCGAACAATTTTTCGACGAGGTCGATGCGGGGATCGCGCTGACTCATGGTTTTTCTCCTGGCCGCTGGTAGGTCACTCGAATCTCGGCTTGGCGGCGGCGATACGGCGGGCGACATCGGCCTCGTAGTCGAAGTCCCAGGTGGCGCCCCAGAGCGCGTCCAGCAACGGACGCACGTCCTTGTCGCCCCAGCCTTGCGCCAGGAACCAGGCGTAAGTCCCCTGGTGGCCCGAACGGAAATCGTACCTCGGCCGAAAGCCCAGGAGGCGCTGGGCCTTCTCGATGCTCAAGGGGCCATGATGCACGGCGGAGAAAAGGTGGCCGAAGGCCGGCTTCTTCAGGGCCGGCAGCATGTCGTCAGGAACCCGGACGACATTGGGCCTGGCGCCGACGACATCGGCCAGAACCCGGATGTATTCGTTGACGGTCACCGCCTCGCCGGTGATGTTGAAAATCTGGCCCAGCGAAGCCTTGTTGCCGACGCAACCCAGCATGGATTCCGCGACGGAGCGCGCAATGACGGGTTGCTAATTGCCCCCCGTTCCCTTGCAGATCACTTCACCCGGCGGCGGATGGTCGCTCCAGTGGCCCTTGCACAGGGCAATGCGCAGCGATTCGCGGCACAGGAAGCCGCTGATTCCGCTTGCGCATTCGCTCTTTGAACGCTCGGCGTAGACCTGCTCGATGGTCTTTTTCTGCTGCGGTTCGGGCGGCGGGGGCGGTTCGGGCGGTGGCGCGGGGGGCGCTTCTTCGCTGGCGGTGCGCTTGGGGGCTTGCGGCTTCGGCGCAGCGGCGGGCGGCTTGGCCGGCGCGGCGGCCCTGGGCGCGACCTTTGGCTCGACGGGGGCGGGAGTGGGTTCGGCCGCTGGCGGCGCCGCGTTGGCGGCGACGGGTTCGGCCGGCGGCGGCGCGCTGGTTTCGGCGGGTTCGGCTGCCGGCAGCGTTGTTGCCGGCGTCGCCGCCAGCGTGGGCGGCGGCTGTTTTGCTTCCGGCGGGGCGGTTTCGGCGCTCTGCGCGGCTGGCGCGTCCGGGGCGGCTGGCGGCGCTTTCTTGGCAAATACGAACCAGCCGGCGATGGCCGCGATCAGGACGATGATGCCGAGGCCGGCGATGAGGGCGGGCTGTTTGTTCTTCGCCGGTTCCGCGGGTGGAGTTTCCGTTGCCGTTGGCGATTCCGCTTCGCGCGGCGCGGCGGCCACGGGTTCGACTTTGACCGGAGGCGGGGGCGGCGGAGGCGCGGCCTGAAGCTGTCGAATGAGTGAATCCCGCATTGGAGGAGGCACTTCCTTGCGGGAGGGCGGGGGCGACGATGCCGTTGCCCCGGATGGCGCGGCGGCGACCGCTTGCCCGCATTTGCCGCAGAACTTTGCCGTTTCGGCGAGCGGGTTTCCGCATTTCTTGCAAAACATGGCGGACTCCTATTTCAGGCTATGCCCGCAATTGCCGCAGAAAGCGTCGTCCGGCGCGACGGTGGACTGGCATTGGGGGCAGGCGGGCGCGGTGGGCGCGGTGGGCGCGGTGGGCGCGGTGGGCGCGGCAGGCGGCGCCGGCTCTTCCGCCGCCTGCTGTTGCTTCTGCTGGCGGCTTTCTTCCAGTTGGCGCTTGACCTGGTCGGCTTTTTCCCTGGCGGCGTCGATGGCGCCCTTGATCGACCGCTCGGCGTCCTCGGCGGACAGGTTTTCGGTGACGTTGGCAAAGATGATGCAGTTGCCGGCCAGGGCGACCAGCACGGGAATGACGAAGGCGCAGCCGAAAAGAACGGACATGCCGATGCCGGCGGCGATCGCGTGGCCGTCCAGGCCGCCCATCGCCAGATGGTTGAAGCCGCCGCCCATGCCCATGCCCTGACCGAGGATGGGCGCGGAGAGCAGGGCGGTGAAGCCCATGCCGACGCCGATCACGCCAAAGACGATGCCGCTGACCAGCCAGACGAGCAGCAGCAGCAGGATGGCCTGGACGATCAGCGAGATGAAGCGGGAACGGACGATGGCCCACAGCAGCGCGATGGTGCGCATGATGGTGTTGCCTTCCCAGATGGCCGGGCCGATCAGGCCGAGAACGAACATCGCGGCGTAGCAGGCGATGCCCGTGACGAGCGCGGCCAGGGGAAAGACGACGGTATAGAGCACCGGCCCGATCGCCGGAATCTTGCAGATGAAGAGCAGAATGGCGATGGCGATGAAGAGGACGACGGCGAACACGGCCAGCAGCAGCAGCACGCCCAGTTGGCGGTGAAAGGTCGCCACGGCGAACGACAGGGCGGTGTTGATGCCCGGTTGTTCGCGGTTTCTGATGCCGGCGTTGAGGATGAAGCCGGCCGCCGATACGCCGATCAGCCCGACCGCGGCGGTCATCAGGAAGCCGATGAACAGCGTCAGGCCGGCCATGAAGCCGCCAAAGGGGTTGACGAGGCTGCCGACGCCGGCAAAGAGCAGCCCGCAGATGACGAAGGTGACGAGAAGGGTCAAAAACGCCTGGCGATTGGTGACGGCCTGTAGCGCATCGAGCAATCCGGCGGATTTCTTGATCTGTTCGGCAAGCTGAGACATGTGGGCCGCTCCTTTCGTTATCGAGTCGCTGATTATGAGGCAATGATGGCGAAAACAGCTTGAGCTTCCCCCGAAATTTCGTCTGCCAAGGGTGGCCAAGCGAAGCCGACAAAGTCATCGGTTGATTGGGAAATGGAATCAGGCAATGGGAAAGAGAATGAACACCATCACATCCCAGAGCGCGTGGGAGATCAGCAGCGGCCACAGATTGCGCGGCTTCAACAGCAGGTACAGCCCGCCCCAGAAGGCGCCGCAGACTGCCGCCGCCAGCACCAGCATGGCGTTGAACGACCACAGATGCACCAGGCTGTAAATCAGCGTGGTGACGGCAAAACCGCGCCAATCGCCCTGGCGCGCCATCAGGGTGCGCTGGACGAAACCTTGCCAGAAAATGGTTTCCGCCGGGCCGATGACGAACAGCAGCAACAGCGCAATCCAGGCATGACTGCTGCCGTCGCGCAAGCCGTAAATCGCGCCGATCTGCGGTCGGGCAAAAGAGAACACCAGGGTGGACAGGGCGTTGCCGAGATAAAACACGCCCCACAGCGCAACGGCGGAAAAGAGGCCGATCGCCGCCGCCCGCCCACTCAGCCGGAACTGCGGCCGCCAATCGAGGCCCATCATGCGGCCCCCGATGGCGCTCATGACGATCAGCGCCAGGGCTGAAAACGACATCGCCCACCAGAAGTTCAGGTGCGGCGCCGTCCACGGCGAGAACATCACGAACCAGAGCGCTGCGGCGGTGGCAATGGGGTAGATCACAGCCAGGCCGAGACAAAGAGCAGCGCCGACAGCAGGACGCTGAACGCCAGTTGCAGTTTGGCGGTTCTGACATCGAGATCGCGGATGTTTTCCGGCCGGTCTTCGCGCGCCTGTTCCATCGCCCGGCTGTTGCTGATGGCCAGCGGCAGCGTCAGAAATACGCACAGCGTTGCCCAGGGCAGAATGCCCGCCGCCACCAGCGCCACCATCAGCAGATAGGTCAGAAAGAGATGCAGCTTGTACTCGAAGATCGACAGCCGCACGCCCAGCAGCATGGCGAAAGTCTTGATCCGGGCGCGCCTGTCGTGCGCCATGTCGCGGGTGTTGTTGGCGTGCAGGATGTTGACCGTGATGAAGACGATCGGCAGCGACAGGGCGACGACCCGCCACTCCAGCCGACCGGTCATCACATAAAAAACGCCGAGCGAAATCAGCGGCCCGTAAATCAGGAAAATCAGCGCATCACCCAGCGCCCGGCTCTTGAACTGGTAGTAAAAAGCAGCGCCGATGAACCCGAGAAAACCGATAACCAGCAACGGCCACCCGGTTTGCGAAGTCAGATAAAGACCGAGAAAGACGCCGCAGGTGATGAAACCGATGCCGTAGCGGAGAATGGTGCGCGGGCGAAAAATCTGCTTGACCAGCAAACGGCTGGAGCCGAAAGTGTCTTCACGATCGATGCCGCGCGTGTAATCAAAATAATCGCTGATGAGATTGCCGCTGATTTGAAAAACGACCGCGCCGATCACCGCCAGCGCGCCCAGCAGCCAGTTGACCTCCAGCGCGCCCTGCTGGCTCAGGAAAAAGACGTAAGCGAAAGTGACGATCGCCGGCATGCTGGAGGCCGGAAAAGACCAGGGGCGCGTGGCGATCAGCCAGTGCGTGAAAGAAGGCGGGGAAATAGGCGCTGTCGCGGTCATGAATCGCAAGGGGGCATCGAGTGCCGCCAGTGTACATGGAACGTGTCGGCGGTCTTTGACCCGCGCGAGAAATTTGCCCGCCGGGGCGCTATGGAAAATTCGCCAGCGCAATGGATCGCTGTCGCGGCAGCGCCGTGAAATCCCAGTGTTGCCGCGCCCAGTCCCAGACCTCGGCCGGCCGGGACAGCGCCAGCTCGACCGGCGCGCGCTGGCCGAGAAAATGCAGGGCGCGCACCAGTTCCGCCGCCGCCCGGTTGCGGTCGAGGACCGGCGCGCGCGTCTGTTTCGACAATTTTTCGCCGGCGGCATTGGCCGCCACCGGCAGATGCGCGTAACGCGGCTGCGGATAGCCGAGACAGCGTTGCAGCCCGATCTGGCGCGGCGTCGAATCGAGCAGGTCGGCGCCGCGCACGATGTCGGTGACGCCCTGCCAGGCATCGTCGACGACCACTGCCAACTGATAGGCGAACAGGCCGTCGGCGCGGCGCAGCACGAAATCGCCGACATCCCGCTCCAGCCGCTGCGTCTGCCGGCCCTGCACGCGGTCGGTGAAAGCCGTTTCCTCGTCCGTCACGCGCAGCCGCCAGGCTCGCGCCGCCCGCCCCGGCGGCAGGCCATTGCGGCAAGTGCCGGGATAGGCCAGGCCGCCATCGACCGCCGGGCGCGTCGCCGAATCGGCGATTTCCTTGCGCGAACAGGCGCAAGCGTAGGCCCAACCGGCCTGGCACAAATGCTCCAGCGCCGCGGCGTAGGCATCGCGGCGCCGGCTCTGCCAGAGCACCGGCCCGTCCCACTCGAAGCCGAAGGCTGCCAGCGTGCGCAGGATGTCGTCGGCCGCCCCCGGCACATTGCGCGGCGTATCGACATCTTCCATGCGCAACAACCATTCGCCGCCCTGACTGCGGGCATCGAGAGCGCTGCCGACGGCGGCGACGAGCGAGCCGAAATGCAGCGGCCCGGTCGGCGACGGCGCGAAGCGGCCGCGATAGCCGGTCACGCGCTTACAGCGTCGCCATGTCGATGACGAAGCGATATTTGACGTCGCTCTTGAGCATCCGCTCGTAGGCGGTGTTGATGTCAGCCATGCGGATCGTCTCGATGTCCGAAACGATGCCGTGGCGGGCGCAGAAATCGAGCATTTCCTGCGTTTCGCGGATACCGCCGATCAGCGAGCCGGCCAGGCTGCGCCGCTTGAGGATCAGGCTGAAGGCGTTCGGCGACGGATGCGGATGTTCCGGCGCGCCGACCAGGGTCATCGTCCCGTCCCGCCGCAGGAGTTGCAGGTAATCCTCAAGCCGGTGCGGCGCGGCCACGGTATTGAGAATGAAATCGAGGCTGCCGGCGCGCGCCGCCATTTGTGCCGGATCGCTGGAAATGCACACCTCGTCCGCTCCCAGCCGTTTCCCATCAGCGATTTTTCCCGGCGATGTGGTGAACAGCACGACGTGCGCGCCGAAGGCATGGGCGATCTTGACCCCCATGTGGCCGAGGCCGCCGAGGCCGACGATGCCGACCTTCATGCCCGGCCCGACCCGCCAGTGGCGCAGCGGCGAATAGGTGGTGATGCCGGCGCACAAGAGCGGCGCGACCGCCGCCAGATCCTTCTCGTCATGCCTGATGTGCAGCACGAAAGATTCCTTGACCACGATGCTTTTTGAATAGCCGCCGTAGGTATTGCCGCCGCCGGTCTCCGGGCCATTGTAGGTGCCGATGAAGCCGTTCTCGCAATATTGCTCCTCGCCCTCGGCGCAGGAGGCGCAATGGCCGCAGCTATCGACCAGGCAGCCGACGCCGGCAAGATCGCCGACCTTGAACCGGCTGACCCGCTCGCCGACGGCGACGACGCGGCCGACGATCTCGTGGCCCGGCACCACGGGATAAATGGTGTTGTGCCACTCGTTGCGGGCGGTATGCAGATCGGAATGGCAAACGCCGCAGTAGAGGATGGCGATGTGCACATCCTCCGGGCCGGGCGTCCGGCGCGTGATCTCGAAAGGAGCAAGGGGACTCTTCGCCGTTTGCGCGGCATAGGCTTTGACCATGACATCGACCTCCAGGGAAAACGGTTGCTGAAATCAGGCTGCCAGCATGAGCGAAGCGCCGCATTTTTGCCAGAGGCGCGGCGCGGCAACCGGCCGCTCTGCCCGGCTCGCTGCGATGAAACTTTTTACTTTCTTAGCACTCCAAGGGCGCGAGTGCTAAAATGAACTGCCAATTTTTGGAGAACCGCTACGATGACTCACGCCATGACGCTTCCCATTCCTGTCGCAATCGGCAATATCGACGCCTACATTCAGGCGGCGAACCGTTACCCGATGCTGTCCGAGGCGGAAGAAACGCGGCTGGCCGAGCGTCTCCAAAACGACGGTGATCTCGAAGCGGCGCGGCAACTCGTGCTCTCTCATCTGCGCCTCGTCATTTCCATCGCCCGCGGCTATCTCGGCTACGGCTTGCCGCACGCCGACCTGATCCAGGAAGGCAACATCGGCCTGATGAAGGCGGTCAAGCGCTTCGATCCGGCGCGCGGCGTGCGCCTGGTGTCGTTTGCGATGCACTGGATCAAGGCCGAAATTCACGAGTACATCCTGAAAAACTGGCGGCTGGTCAAGGTCGCCACGACCAAGGCGCAGCGCAAGCTGTTCTTCAACCTGCGCAGCCTGAAAAACGACTACGAGGGCGTCGACACGCTCTCCGGTTCACAGGCGGCGGAAGTCGCGGCGCGCCTCGGCGTCAGGCAGGATGAAGTGGTCGAGATGGAAACCCGCTTGAGCGGCCGCGATCTGGCGCTGGAAGGCAGCCCGGACGACGGCGGCGAGGTTTTCGCGCCGATCGATTACCTGGCCGACTCGCGCTACGAGCCGATGCGCGTCATCGAGAACAAGGCCGTCGCCCGCTTGCAGAACGAGGGGCTGCAAGAAGCGCTGACCGCCCTCGATCCGCGCAGCCGGCGGATCGTCGAGGCGCGCTGGCTGCACGACGGCGAGGCGGCGACGCTGCATGAACTGGCCGCCGAGTTCGCCGTCTCGGCGGAACGCATTCGCCAGATCGAAACCAAGGCCCTGCAAAAAATGCGCGGCGTGCTGGCGCCGGCATGACGACACGCCGCTACCCCCTGTCCTTCATCATCCTGACCGCGCTCGGCATCCTCTGCGCCTTGCCCGGTCTGGTCAGCGTCGCCGGTTTCGGGGCCGTCATCCACCCGATTCTCGATGATCCGATGGCCGGCCTGGCCTTCATCGTCACGGCCGTGGCCCTGCTCGGTTCCGGCGCTTTTCCGCTGGTCATCGCCAGGCTCAGGGACAGCGACTGATTCCATTTTCCAATCAACCGATGACTTTGTCGGCTTCGCTTGCCGTACAACCGTACTGTCTGCGCTTCGCCTTCGCGTCCTCGGCTGATTTGAAAACGGATTATTAAACCGGCAACCAAATAGATGATATTGCTCCCCCATCCCAACCTTCCCCCGCCAGCGGGGGAAGGGGTTTTGTTCCCTCCCCTGCTTGCGGGGGAGGGCTAGGGTCAATACTGTTTCCTTAATTAAAACCATGCCATAATCCCGAACCTCGAACTCGGGATGGATCTA
>WQUQ01000016.1 GCA_009782025.1 Desulfobulbus sp.
GCCAGCGTCATCGCCGCATCGGGAATGTGGTTGCAATCGAGATCGACGGCCCGCAAACCGTCGGCAGGCGCGGAAGCCGCCATCCAGTTCGGCCCCATCTCGACCCGCGCCCCCATTTGCGAGAGCGCCTCGGCAAACTTCACGTCGCCCTGGATCGAATCGCGGCCTACCCCCTCGACCCGCATCGGCCCGCCGCCGATGGCGCCGAGCGCCAGAAAATAGGAAGCCGACGAGGCATCGCCCTCGACATGGATGACGCCCGGCGAACGATAACGGCTGCCAACCGGCACGGTGAAGCGCTGCCAGCCCTCGCGCTCGACGACGACGCCGAAACGGGCCATGGTCGCCAGCGTGATCTCGATATAGGGCTTGGAAATCAGTTCACCGATCACCTCGACGGTCGTTTGCTCGCCCGTCAGCGGCAAGGCCATCAACAGGCCGGTCAGGAACTGGCTGGAGACATCGCCGCGCACCTTGAGTACGCCACCCGGACGAATGCTACCCGGCTGCAAATGCAGCGGCGGATACCCCTCGTTACCAAGATAAGTAATGTCGGCCCCCAACTGGCGCAAGCCATCGACCAGATCGCCGATGGGCCGCTCGTGCATGCGCGCCACGCCCTTCAGCACATAATCGCCACCCGCCAGCGCCAAAGCAGCGGTCAGCGGACGAAAAGCGGTGCCGGCATTGCCGAGAAACAATTCCGCCTGCCGCACCGGAATACGCCCGCCGCAACCGCTGATCCGCCAGTTCTCGCCGCCCAGGTGAGCGACGCCGATGCCAAGCGCCCTGAGCGCCTCCAGCATGCGCTCGGTATCGTCGGAAGCAAGCAGGTCGCGCACCTCCGTCTCGCCCTCGGCCAGGGCCGCCAGCAGCAACACGCGGTTGGAGATGCTTTTTGAACCCGGCAGGCGGACGGTGCCGGCGGCGGACAACAACTGGGGCAGGTCGAGAAATTCCATGATCTTGGCGGAGCGGAAAATTACTTAGTTTACCCGCCTCCAGGCAAAGGCCGGTAGCCCGGTAGGGCGGGGATTGCCCCGCCGACCAACATCTGATTTGACTTTGAACCGGCGGGGCAAGCCCCGCCCTACGGCTGTCTTGGGGCCGAAGCGCTTCCCCAGCGCTCGGCCAGGCAGCCCGACGGCCGGTGGTAGAGCCGGTGGTAAAATCGGCCGCCGCCCTTCCGGCTGCCGCCAATCGTCCCGCCCTTGTATCTTCGCCCCTTTCCCATGCGCCTGACCCTGCTCATTCCCGAACTGCTCTGGCCCGAACCCGGCGACCGGCACGCGCTCGGGGATCTGCCGCTGCCCGGTTTCGCCTGGCTGGCCGCCCGCGCCGTCTGCTGGCGGCAACCCGCCGTTGCCTTTGAAACCGCCCTCGCCCATCGCTTTGGCCTGACCAACCCGGCCTTCGGCGCGCTGCGCCTGCTCGGCGAGGATGATGGCGAAGCGGCCGTCGACGGCGTCTGGCTGTGCGCCGATCCGGTGCATCTGCGCTTTCATCATGAGCATCTCGTGCTCGCCGACAGCGGCGCTTTTGCGTTGAGCGAGGACGAGGCGCGCGCCTTCGTTTGCGCGCTCAATGCCGAATTCGCCGACATCGGCGAGATCCATGTCGCCACCGCCCGCCGCTGGTATCTGCGCCTCAACCCCGCCGGCAGCGCCTTCGCCGGGGCCTGCCGCCACGTCGCGCCGCCGCTCTCGGCCGTGGCCGGGCGGCGCGTGGACAACCGGCCCGTCGACCACGACGCCACCCTGATCCGCTGGCTCAACGAGGTGCAGATTTTCCTCCACGGCCACCCGCTCAACGCCCGCCGCGAAGCGGTCGGCCAGCCGCCGGTCAACAGCCTGTGGCTGTGGGGCGGCGGCCGGCTGACGCGACCGCGCCCCGGCCCGCAATCGGGCCATTTCACCGCCGTCTGGAGCGACCATCCGCTGGCCGCCGGCCTGGCCCGCGCCGGCGGCATCCCGGCGCATCCCTTGCCGCCAGGCGGATTCGCCGGCCTGGCCAAACTCGCCTCGCCCGGCAGCGTCTCGCTGATCGTGCTCGACAGCCTGCTGGCTCCGGTCATTTATGAGGATAGCGAAGCCTGGCGGCAGGCTTGGCAGACGCTGGAAGCCGAGTGGTTCGCGCCGTTGCGCCGGCGGCTTGGGCGCACGGTGCAGGCGCTGGAAATCGCCGCCCCGACGCTCTACGGCAACCTGCAATGGTCGCTGCATAGCCGCGACCGCTGGAAATTCTGGCGGCGCAACGCCACACCCGGCCAAACCCTGGCGGCGCTGGCCAGCCAATTTTCCGAAAGTCCCCCGTGACCCGCATCGTCAATCGTTCCGTCCCGCCGCGCACCGCCTGGCAGCTTGAGCAACAGGGCCTGCATCCGCTGCTCGCCCGCCTCTACGCCGCCCGTGGCGTCACCGACCGGGCCGAACTCGATTACGACTTGAAGTCGCTGCTGCCGCCCTCGAGCCTAACCCATGCCAACGACGCAGCACGGCTCCTGGCCGACGCCATCGAGGCCGAGGCCAGGTTGTTGATTATTGGCGATTACGATTGCGACGGCGCGACGGCGACGGCGCTCGGCATGCGCGCCCTGAAGGCGCTCGGGGCCGACGTCGATTTTCTGCTGCCCGACCGCTTCAAGCTCGGCTACGGCCTGTCGCCGGAAATCGTCGATCTCGCCGCCGGAGAATCACCCAACCTCGCCCCCGACCTCATCATCACCGTCGACAACGGCATCGCCAGCATCGAGGGCGTCGA
>WQUQ01000017.1 GCA_009782025.1 Desulfobulbus sp.
CGGCGGATGACATCGAGCGTGCTGACGCCAATCGAGCCAGTCGAACCGAGCACGGTGATGTTCTGCCGACGCATCAGGCGTCCCGCAGGAGAAACAGCCACAACGCGGCGACGACAGGCAGCGTCGAGGTCAGGCTGTCGACGCGGTCGAGCACGCCGCCGTGACCGGGCAACACGTTGCTGCTGTCCTTGAGGCCGGCATTACGCTTCAACAGCGACTCGAACAGGTCGCCGACGATGCTGACGGCGGTCAGCGCCAGCAGCACGACGATCCACAGCGCAGTGGACAACACTGAGGGCATCAGCGCGGCGAAAAAGAAATGCCCGACCAGCAAGCCGTAGCACAACACGCCGACCGCCGCGCCGTAAGCGCCTTCCCGCGTTTTGCCGGGGCTGATGGCCGGCGCCAGCTTGTTTTTGCCAAAACGGCGGCCAGCGAAATAGGCGGCGATGTCGGCCACCCAGACAATGGCGAAGACGGCGATCAGGACGCCCGCCCCCAGCGCCCGTAATTGAACCGCCGCCAACCAGGCCGGCAGCAGTACCACGGCCCCGACCAGCAGGCCGGCGATGCCGCCGAGCGGCCATTTGCCGCGCAGCCAGAACGGCGCGAGCAGACCCCAGAACAACACGGCGCACGCATAAAAAACCTTTACCCAGGGTTGGGCCGGAGCGAAATCGAATCCGGCGGCGCCGATGGCGGCCGGGTCGGCCAGGGACAAAGCCGCGCACACCAACGCCGCCAGCACGCCGAGAACGATGCGCACCGGCGCTTTCCAGCCGAGCAGTCCGCCCCACTCCCAGGCGGCGACGCCGACGATGAACGCCATCAACAGCGCCCAGGCCGACTGCGGCAGCCAGAACAGGCTGGGCAGCAGCAATGCCATCAGGGCCAGCGCCGTGATGACGCGCGTTCTAAGCATCGGGGATGATTTCCGTCAACTGCTCGCTGGTCCGGCCAAAGCGCCGCTCGCGCTTCTGGTAGGAAGCAATGGCCTTGTCGAACTCCCCGGTGTCGAAATCCGGCCACAGGGTCGGCGTGAAATAAAATTCGGTATAGGCCAGTTGCCAGAGCAGGAAATTGCTGATCCGCTCCTCGCCGCCGGTGCGGATGAACAGATCGGGTTCCGGTGCGAAATTCATCGCCAGGAAGGGTTCGAGATCGGCCTCGCTCCACGCGCCGAGTTTTTCCGGGGCGGACTGCGCCAAGCGGTTGATGGCCTGCATGATGTCCCAGCGCCCGCCATAATTGGCGGCGATGGTCAGAACCAGGCGACTGTTGCCGGCGGTTTGCTCCTCGGCGCGACGAATCAATTCCTGCAACTGCGAGCCAAAACGGGACAACTCGCCGATGACGCGCAGGCGCACGCCGTTGCGCCCCAGCTTTTCGACCTCCTGTTCCAGTGCCCTGACGAACAACTGCATCAGCAGCGTGACTTCTTCCTGCGGCCGCCGCCAGTTTTCCGAGGAAAACGCAAACAGCGTCAGGAATCCGATGCCGCGTTCGAGACAGGCGCGAACCGCCTCGCGCACCAGTTCGACGCCCTTGACGTGGCCGGCGACGCGCGGCAACAGGCGTTTCTTGGCCCAACGCCCGTTGCCATCCATGATGATGGCGACGTGGCGCGGCACAGCCGCCGTTTCGGGCACCTGTTGCGTCGAGCTGGAGAAAATCGCCATGCGGCTGGAGGTCAGCGTCGGCGGGCGATCAAACCTGCATCAGCTCGGCCTCTTTCTGGGCGAGCATCTTGTCGACTTCGGCGATGAACTTGTCGGTCAATTTCTGCATGTCATCCTGGGCGCGATGCTCGTCGTCCTCGGGAATCTCGCCTTTTTTCAGCGCCTCCTTCAAGTGGGCGATGGCATCGCGGCGCAGGTTGCGGATCGCCACCCGAGCGCCCTCGCCTTCGTTCTTGACGATCTTGGTCATCTCGCGCCGGCGCTCCTCGGTCAGGGCCGGCATGGGCACGCGGATCAATTCGCCTTGAGTCGCCGGATTGAGGCCAAGGTCGGCATCGCGAATGGCTTTTTCAACCTTGGAAACCATGGCCTTTTCCCAAGGCTGGACGCCCAGGGTACGGGCATCGACCAGGGTAATGTTGGCGACCTGGTTCACCGGCATCATGGAACCGTAGTAATCGACCTGCACATGGTCGAGCAAGCCGGTATGGGCGCGGCCGGTACGGATTTTCAGGAGGTCGGTTTTCAGCGCCTCCAGGGATTTCTGCATCTTGTGTTCGGCGTTCTTTCTGATTTCGGCAATCATCGAGCCATCTCCTTCAGCAATAGACCAGCGTACCTTCGTTTTCGCCGCAGACCACGCGCTTCAACGCGCCGGCCTTGAAAATCGAGAACACGTTGATCGGTAGTTTCTGGTCACGGCACAGCGCGAAGGCGGTCGCATCCATGACCGCCAGATTTTTTGCAATCGCTTCGTTGAAGCTGATCCTGTCGAAGCGGGTCGCGGTCGGATCCTTCTTCGGATCGGCCGTGTAGATGCCGTCGACCTTGGTCGCCTTCAACACGATTTCGGCGCCGATTTCCGAGCCGCGCAAGGCCGCGGCGGTGTCGGTGGTGAAGAAGGGATTGCCGGTGCCGGCGCCGAAGATCACGATCTTGCCTTCTTCGAGATAGCGGATCGCCTTGCCGCGGATATACGGCTCGACCACCTGTTCGATGTTCAGCGCCGATTGCACGCGGGCGTTCAGGCCGCACTGGCGCATCGCGTCGGACAGCGCCATGGCGTTCATCACCGT
>WQUQ01000018.1 GCA_009782025.1 Desulfobulbus sp.
CAAAAAATATGGGTTTCATAGAGATTTCAAGCAAAAACCACAAAAATTTGCCTAAATTTTAGGCGGTTTTTCTGAAAATAATTTTGCAAGAGGCTCATATTGTAGCGTAACAAAACGGATAGTTTGTGTACTCATAGAGTGTGCGCCGGAAGACTGCCCGGCATGGTTCGGACACTCGTCAACAAGCCTCAGCCGCTCGAAGCGCACTTTGCTCAAGAACGTGATCGGGTGCAGGCCGCATTTGGCGCCCGACTTCGGGAATTCCGTGTTGCCAGGCAATTGACGCTGGAGATGCTGGCCGACAGGGCCGGCTTGCATCCGAACTACGTGGGAGCGGTGGAGCGCGGCGAGCGCAATCTGAGCCTCTACAACGTCTGGCGATTGGCGCACGGCCTTGACTTGAATGCCGCTGAACTGTTGCAGGCCTTACCTGCGCGCAAAACGCCCCGCTCATAGTCTTGGGCCGCGTATCGCCCATGCCGTAAAGGTGGCCGCCGCCGCCCGCCCCGTCATGCCAGCCCCACCCCGCAAGATGTCATTACCACCCAATCCTCGCCAAAAGGAACTCAAATTCAGGTCGCCCTTTGGCAAACGAAATTTCGAGGGAAGCTCAGCCATGACGCCGGCGGAATTCCGCAGTCATTGGCAAGCGCGTGCATGACCCTGAATCCCGGGCATGGGCGGTACGCATCATGGAACGGGCTGAACGGTCGGGGTATAAACGAGGCTATTTGCCAAATTTTGCCAAAACCGATAGTATCGACCCCCATGAGCACGATGAATATTTCCCTACCCGACCTGCTCAAGAGCTTCGTCGATGAGCAAGTCAACCAACGCGGCTACGGCACCAGCAGCGAGTATGTGCGCGAGTTGATCCGCAAGGATCAGTCTTGTCAGCAACTGCGTGCCCTGCTGCTGGCCGGCGCCGCCTCCGCGCCAACCACGGCGGTCGATGGCGGCTATTTCGACGCACTGCGCCAGCGCGTGCGCAAACCGCAAGGATGAAGGCCAAGCCGGTCATTCCCAAGGGGCTTGCCACACAGGATGTCGAAGAAGCCATCAGCGACTACCTGAGCGTCGAGGCCGAGCAGACCGCACTCGGTTTCATCGACGCGCTGGAACAGGCTTACACCCACATTGGCCGCCGCTCTGCGACCGGTTCTTCCCGTTACGCCCACGAACTGGATTTGCCGGGCCTGCGCAGTTGGCCGTTGAAACGCTACCCGCACATCGCCTTTTATGTCGAGCGCGCTGACCACGTCGATGTTTGGCGCGTGTTGCATGGCATGAGAGATATTCCGGCCGGGTTGAGCGACAGCGGCGAAGCGTCACATTGATCGGGAGCGCGCAGACATGATGACAATGGCCTGGCGTCTGTTCGGGCGCGAACTGCGCTCGGGCGAATTGCGCCTGCTCTTCGCCGCGCTTGGCGTCGCCGTGGCGGCGGTGACCGCCGTCGGTTTCTTTGCCGACCGCGTGCATCTGGCCCTCGAACGCGAGGCGCGGCAATTGATGGGCGGCGACCTGATTGTCAGCGCCGAGCATCCGCTGCCCGACTTCTTGCGCCAGGAAGCGGCGCGGCAAGGGATCGAGATCGCCGAAACCCTGACCTTTCCGAGCATGGTCGGTTTGGCCGGGGCGGTGCAGTTGGCCGACATCAAGGCGGTCAGTTCCGGCTACCCGTTGCGCGGCCAGTTATCGGTCGCCAGCCGCCTGGGCGAGGTCGGCGCGCCGGTCGCCGGCGGGCCGAGCGCGGGCGCGGTCTGGCTCGACGAGCGCCTGGCCACGGCGCTGCGGGCGACGCCCGGCGATGTCGTCACGGTCGGCCGGGCGGCATTGCGGGTGGCGGCCATCCTGACGCTGGAACCGGATCGCGGCATCGGCTTCTTCAGTCTGGCGCCACGCCTGATGATGCATGTCGACGACATCCCGGCCAGCGGCCTGGTGCAATTCGGCTCGCGCGTGCGCTACCGCCTGCTGCTGGCTGGCGATGACGCCGCCATCGACGCCCTGCGCGGCTGGCTGGAAACCCGCCTGGCGCGCGGCGAGCGGCTCGAAGATACGAGCAACGCGCGGCCGGAGATCCGCAACGCGCTGGAACGGGCCGAGCGTTTTCTCGGCCTGGCGACGCTGCTCACGGTGATTCTCGCCGCCGTCGCCGTGGCCCTGGCGACGCGCCGCTACCTGCAACGCCATCTCGACGCCTGCGCCGTGATGCGCTGCCTGGGGCTGACCCAGAGCCGCCTGCTGCGCCTGCACGCGCTGCTGTTCTTGTGGCTGGCGCTGGCGGCCACGGCGGCGGGCTGCCTGCTGGGTTACGGCACGCATTTCCTGCTCGTGGATGGCTTGAGTGGCCTGCTCGCCGTGCACCTGCCGGCCCCCGGCTGGCGGCCGCTCGCTTACGGCGCGGCGGTGGCGGTGGTGCTGCTGTTCGGCTTCGCGCTGCCGCCGCTGCTGCAACTGGCCCGCGTGCCGACCTTGCGCGTGCTGCGCCGCGAACTCGGCGCGCCGCGGCCGTCGCTGCTCGGCGGCTATCTGCTCGGTTGTATGCTGCTCGGCGGGCTGATCGTCATCGTTGCCGGCAACGCCCGCCTGGGCGCTCTGGCGCTGGCCGGCTTCGCCGGGGCGCTGGCGGCGTTCTGGCTGCTCGCCCGCCTGCTGCTCTCCGGCATCGCCCGTCTGCGCGCCTGGTCTGGATTGGGCGGCCCCGGCTGGCGGCAGGGGCTGGCGAGTTTGACGCGGCACGCGCCGGC
>WQUQ01000019.1 GCA_009782025.1 Desulfobulbus sp.
CCCGCCACAGCCCCCTCATCATCCTCGGCTCCGGCCCGGCCGGCTACACCGCCGCCGTCTATGCCGCCCGCGCCAACTTGAAGCCGGTGCTCATCACCGGGCTGGCCCAGGGCGGCCAGTTGATGACCACCACCGAAGTCGACAACTGGCCGGCCGATGCCGACGGCGTGCAAGGCCCGGAACTGATGGCGCGCTTTGAAGCCCATGCCCGGCGCTTCGATACCGAAATCATCTTCGACCAGATCCACACCGCCCGCCTCGGCGAGCGGCCGTTCACGCTGATCGGCGACAGCGGCAGCTACACCTGCGATGCGCTCATCATCGCCACCGGCGCCTCCGCCCAGTACCTTGGGCTACCCTCGGAAGAAAAATTCGCCGGCAAGGGCGTCTCCGCCTGCGCCACCTGCGACGGCTTCTTCTACCGCAACAAGCCGGTCGCCGTCGTCGGCGGCGGCAATACCGCCCTCGAAGAAGCGTTGTACCTGGCCAACATCGCGAGCCACGTGACGCTGATCCATCGCCGCGACAAGTTCCGGGGCGAAAAAATCATGCAGGACAAGCTGTTCGAGAAGGCCAAAGCCGGCAAGGTCACGATTTGCACCAACCACACGCTCGACGAAATTCTCGGCGACGACTCCGGCGTCACCGGCCTGCGCCTCAAGAGCACGCAGGACGGCAGCACACGGCAAATCGACGTGCACGGCGTCTTCATCGCCATCGGCCACAAGCCCAACACCGACATCTTCGCCGGCCAACTGGAGATGGAAAACGGCTACCTGGTCACCCAGGGCGGGCGTCACGGCAACGCCACGCAGACCAGCATCCCCGGCGTTTTCGCCGCCGGCGACGTGCAGGATCACATCTACCGCCAGGCCTGCACCTCGGCCGGCACCGGCTGCATGGCAGCGCTCGACGCCGAGCGCTACCTCGATCAGGCGGGATGACGCCCCGGCGCGGCATGATCGACCCCGACGACCTCGCCGCTTTTCACGCCGCCGTGGCCGATACCCGGCCGCTGTCCGCTCATGGCCGCGTTCAGCATCCGCGCCGCCCGCCGCCGCCCCGGCCCTTGCAGCATCTGGCCGACGAACAGGCAGCGCTGCAAGAGAGCCTGCACGGCGCCATCGGCCTGCAAGACCGGCTCGAAGGCGGCGACGAGCCGAGCTACCTGCGCCATGGCCTCTCCGCCAGCGTGCTGCGCGACCTGCGCCGCAGCCGCTGGGTGGTGCAGGACGAAATCGACCTGCACGGCTGCAACCGCGACGACGCCCGCCAGTTGCTCGGCGCTTTCCTGGCCGAAGCCCTGCAACACGGCAGGCGCTGCGTGCGCGTGGTGCATGGCAAGGGCCTGCGCTCGCCGCAGAAAACCTCGATCCTGCGCCAACTGGTGCGCGGCTGGCTGGCCCGGCGCGACGAGGTGCTCGCCTACTGCCAGGCCCGCCCGCACGACGGCGGCGAAGGCGCGCTGATCGTGCTGCTGCGCGCCGCGAAAAAAGACAAACGCTGAATCGTCACGCCACCTCGTTTCATGCCCCTGCCCCATCTCGACCCCGCCGCCTACCCGGCGCAACTTGCCGCCAAGGTCGCCCGCTTCCGGGCCGATTTCGCCGCCTTCGCCCTGCCCGAACCAGCGGTGTTCGCATCAAACCCGTTGCACTACCGGCTGCGCGCCGAATTTCGTGCCTGGCATCACGGCGAGGTTTTCGACTACGCCATGTTCGACCCGGACCATCCGCGCCAGCCGGTGCTGATGGCCGATTTCCCCGCCGCCGACGCCGCCATCTGCGCGCTGATGCCGCGCCTGCGCGCCGCCATCCTGGCCGTCGAAGCACTGCGCCGCCGGCTTTACGGCGTCGAATTTCTCGCCACCTTGAGCGGCGAAATGCTCGTCACCCTGATCTACCATCGCCCGCTCGACGCCGCCTGGGAAGCCGCGGCGCGCCCCCTGGCCGGCCGCCTCGGCATCGGCCTGATCGGCCGCAGCAAGAGGCAAAAAATCGTGCTTGAGCGCGACTGGGTGCTCGAACAGTTTGAACTCGCTGGCCGCCCGCTGCGCTATCAGCAGTTTGAAGGCAGCTTCAGCCAGCCCAACGGCGGCATCAACCGGCACATGCTCGGCTGGGCCAGCGCCCAGGCCGCCGGGTTGAACGGCGATCTACTTGAACTTTATTGCGGCAACGGCAACTTCACCGTCGCCCTGGCCCCGCTCTTCGGGCGGGCGCTCGCCACCGAAGTCAGCAAGCCCGCGGTGCGGGCGGCGCAATACAACCTCGCCGCCAACGCCATCGACAATGCCGTCGTCGTGCGCATGACCAGCGAAGAAATCAGCGCCGCCCTGGCCGGCCGCGAACATTTCCAGCGCCTCAAGGACATCGACCTGACCGGCTACCGCTTCTCGATCCTGCTCGTCGACCCGCCGCGCAGCGGGCTGGATCCGGCGACGCTGGAACTGGCGCGCGGCTTCGACCACATCTTGTACATCTCCTGCAACCCGCAAACCCTGCGCGACAACGTCGCCGCCCTGGACGCCACGCACCAGATCACCGCCGCCGCCGCCTTCGACCAGTTCCCCTACACCGGCCACCTGGAAACCGGCCTGCTGCTGCGCCGGCGGTGAATGGTCAGTGAGTCACCCCGGGCTGAAGCCCGGGGCTTCCTCGCCACGAGTTTGGCGCGCCTTCGGCGCCAGTGTGATTCATCTCGCTCCCCCCGCCATGAATGACGGGG
>WQUQ01000020.1 GCA_009782025.1 Desulfobulbus sp.
TAGACGCCATTTCGGATGAGTTTACAAGATGACCTCATAAGTGACTGAGGGTTAACGATTTTTTGCGGAACGCGCATGACGAATAAATGCAATCGCCCTGAGCTGCCGGCAAGGCATTCGCGGCATGGCGGGAGAATTTGCTATTGTGCGGGGTGGCCGGGATTGCGCTGGGCGATGGACGGGCCGTTTTCAATACAGATCAAGGAGTCATCGGCATGAACAAGGCAGTGGCATACGGCGTGGCAACCGTCGCCGTTCTCGGCGGCGCGTATCTCGGGGCGGTCGTGTACAGCGGCAATGTGATGCAAAGGGAGTATGAGGCGGCGCTGGACAAGGTGGAGAAAACGCTGCCTTTCCTCAAAATCGTCGATCGCCAGTACGACAAGGGGCTGTTTTCCGCCACTGCCACGGTCAGCCTGCAACTGGGCTGCTCGCCGCAGGCGGGCGAAGGCGGGGCCAAACCCCCGACCCTGACTTTCCGCGACCGCATTACCCACGGGCCGCTGCCGGGCTTTACCGGCGTCGGTCTGGCGCGCATCGACACGCAACTCGTGCTGCCGCCGGAGACGCCCGAGAAACTGCGCCAGTGGCTCGATAGCATGAGCATCCGCACCGCGGTCGGTTTCGACGGCGGGATGAACACCCGCGTGGACTTGCCCGCAGGCGAAATCAAAGACGCCGAGGGTCGCCTGAACTGGCAGCCCATGCACTTTGTGTTCAGCATGAATGGCGCGCACACCGCCATCAATCAGGATTTCGCGGTGCCCGAGATCACTTTCAACCTCGCCAGGGACGGAGAAACCGTCAGCTTCAAGCTGGCCAATCTGCGCGGCGAGTCCGCCAGCGAGTTCGTCGGGGACGTGTTACGCGGCGAGTCCGCCAACGAGTTCGTGGGGAACATGCTTACCGACAGCGGCTCAGGCACAGGCTCGCTGGATCTGTTGCAAGTGGCTTCCTCGCGAGGAAACATGCAATTTGATTTGAACCAGGTCAAGTTCTCGGTGGTGCAAAAGGTTGACAACGGCCTGCTGGGCAGTACGACCGCGCTGACCGGGGCCGCCAATCTCAAGGTCGGCGGGCGCGACTTCAAATTCGACAAGATCGAATTGCAAGAATCCATGAAGCGGATTCACGCGCCCACCCTGCAAAAAATCGTGCTCGGCTTCTGGCAGGAACTGGGTGGCCTATGCAACAAGACGCCGGAGGATTTCGCCGCATCCGTGGAAAAACAACAGGCTGCCCTGCTGTTCGCCATGAAGGATCTGCTGGCCTACGACCCGGAATATTCCGTAGACAAAATCGCCGTTACCTACGAAGGCCATGAAGGCATGCTGGCCTACTCCGTGGCGGCCAAGGGCGTCACCGGCGAGGATCTGCAACAGCCCGACAGCAGGCTGATGAACAAGATCATCGTCAAGGCCAGCTCCCGGGTGCCGCTGGCCTGGCTGCAAAAGATCGTCGAGGCAGGGGCCATGTCGCAGGAGCAGCTCGATGCCATGATCGACAAACTGGTGAAAACCGGCAACGCGACCCGCGACGGCGATGTCATCGCCAGCGCCGCGCTGTTCGAGGGCGGCCAGTTGACGATCAACGGCAAGCCGTTCGACATCGGCCCCCTGCTCGGCCTGGCGCCGCACCAGCAGGATGACGCAGAGGACGACAGCGAAGATTGAGTCTTGGCCGCGGCGCGGGCTTGTCGTCGCGCCACCCCCATCATTCCATGGAGAGAGAACATGTTCACAGGCATTCTGATCCACAAGGACGAATCCGGTTATCGCGCCGCCATTGAACCGATCGACGAGGCGCAATTGCCCGCGGGCGACGTGACCGTCCGCATCGACTGGTCCTCGCTCAATTACAAGGACGGTCTGGCGATCACCGGCAAAATGCCCGTCGTGCGCAGCTTTCCGATGGTTCCCGGCATCGACTTCGCCGGCACGGTCAGCGCCAGCCAGCATCCCGACTGGCGCGTCGGCGACAAAGTCGTGCTCAACGGCTGGGGCGTCGGCGAAACCCACTGGGGCGGGCTGGCCCAGCAGGCCCGCGTCCGCGGCGAGTGGCTGGTTCCCCTGCCGGCCGCCTTCACCGCCCGTCAAGCCATGGCCATCGGCACCGCCGGCTATACCGCCATGCTCTGCGTGCAAGCCCTGGAGCGCCACGGCATCGCGCCGGGCAGCGGCGACATCCTCGTCACCGGGGCCAACGGCGGCGTCGGCAGCGTCGCCATCGCGCTGCTCGCCAAACTCGGCTACACCGTCGTCGCCTCGACCGGTCGCGGCAACGAAGCGGCCTATCTGAAAGAACTCGGGGCCAGCGCCATCATCGACCGCAGCGAACTCTCCGCCCCCGGCAAGCCGCTCGGCAAGGAACGCTGGGCCGGCGCCGTCGATACCGTCGGCAGCCACACGCTGGCCAACGTCTGTGCGACGACCCGCTACGCCGCCGCCGTTGCCGCCTGCGGCCTGGCGCAAGGCATGGATTTCCCGGCCAGCGTCGCTCCCTTCATCCTGCGCGGTGTCACGCTCTACGGCATCGACAGCGTCATGGCCCCGCAACCGGTGCGCCGCGCCGCCTGGGAACGCCTCGCCCGCGACCTCGACCCGGCCAGACTGGAAGCGATGACCCACGAAATCGGTCTGGGCGAAGCCATCGCCACCGCCGGCGAAGTGCTGCAAGGCAAGGTGCGCGGGCGGGTGGTGGTGGATGTCAATCGCTGAGTTG
>WQUQ01000021.1 GCA_009782025.1 Desulfobulbus sp.
ATCACATTGCGCGAATATTCCATACCCTTCTCGAAGTTCGGGGCGGCAATCGATTGTTGCAGATTGACAAAGGACTGGACATCCCTGGCGCCAAGCAGCGTATTCAGATTGGCGGCCGAGGTCTCGAAAACCGAGCGCGCCGCCGCCAGGTTCAGCAGGGACAGGCGCTCGATGCCATCGAACGTGGTGTTGGCGAAGAACTGGGCAAAGTTGAAACCGGACTTGGCGAATTCCTGGGACTTGGCAATCATGGTTTTTCTCCTGTGGGGTTGGGTTGTCGTTGCGTTTTGCTGCAATGCAGCATGGACGTATTCTAACCCGCCGTTTTGTTCTGTCAAGAACTTTTGCTGCAATGCAGCAAAATATTTGCAAACACTCCCCCCGAGGCAGATCAACCCCGCTGCGGACCATCGATTCCAGCCCGCGCCAGGATGGCCGTCATGGCCTCGGCAGCGCCGAGCGGCAGGTAGAAATCGACAATGTCGCTGAGCGGCGTGCGTGATGGATTGATTTCCACCGTCGGCACACCGCTTCCGGCCGCGAACGTGACCGGCTGAGTGATATAGGAAAAAACACTGGAGGTGCCCATGCTGAAAATGATGTCGAAGCCTTCCTGCAAGGCGTTGATGAAACGCTCCATCGCTTCTTCCGGCAGCATCTCGCCGAACAGCACGACCTGGGGTCGCAAAATGCCGCCGCACGCCGGACAGCGCGGCGGAACCTCGCGCCCGGAAAAGTCGGCCACAACCTCCTCATGGCGGCAGCGCGTGCATTTCAACGCCTGCAAATTGCCGTGAATCTCGATGATTTCGCGGCTTCCCGCCGCCCGGTGCAAGCCATCGACGTTCTGTGTGAACACCATGACCCGTTCCAGGCAATCATCGAGCCGCGCAATCGCCCGATGCGCCGCATTCGGCTGCGCGCCGCGACACCTCTCCTCGATCTGGATCAGGTATTTCCAGGTGATGTCGGGGCGCCGGGAAAACATCTCTCCCGACAGAACCTCCTCGATCTGCAACCCTTCTTCGGTTGTCTCGCGGTCATACAAGCCGCCGACGCCGCGGTACGTGGGCAAGCCGGAATCGGCCGAAATCCCGGCCCCGGTAATGAACAACGCCCGCCGAGCTTGCCGCAGACGATCGGCCACGGCGCTGAGCGCCGCCTCGATCGATGCAGCAAACCGCTGACCATCAGGGTGATCGGACATTTTCCCCATCCATGACTGTTGCATCGCAACTTGTTATTCACCCGGCAATCAAGTATTGAACGAAGACACGTCATTGCGAGGGGCGTAGCCCCGCAGCAATCCAGGCAGCGGATGGATTGCCGCGGCACTTCGCGCCTCGCAATGACGGTGGTTTTTCAATACCTGGTTGCCTGGTCTATATTCCATTTTTAATCAGCCGAGGACGCGAAGGCGAAGCGAGAGACAGTACGGTGGTACGGCAAGCGAAGCCGACAAAGTCATCGGTTGATTTGGCAATGGAATCAGACCCCGAAAAACAAAAAAGCCACCACGAAGGTAGCTTGTTTGTTCTGCTGGCGCGCCCGGAGCGATTCGAACGCCCGACCCTCTGGTTCGTAGCCAGATACTCTATCCAACTGAGCTACGGGCGCGCTGCCAGAGCGGCGCATTATACCGATGCCCGTTTCGATTGCAAGCCATGACCAGAAAAAATCACAGCGGACGGTACAGCCGCCGATGAGGGAGCGCCCCTGGCAACAGGGGCAGCAGATTGAGCAAGCGGTTGACCCACGATCCAGCGGCTCCCTCGGGCATCACTTTGGGCGGTTGATCTCCACATCGTTGCGCACCTCCCGCACGCCGGGCACCCGGCGGGTCAGGTTGAGCGCCCGCCGCTGCGCCTGTTCGTCGGGCGCCGTGCCGCCAACCGTGACCACGGCATTGTCCGCCCGCACGCGGAGCCGCGAACCGATCAGGCCCGCATCGGTGCGCAACAGCATCTCGATCTGGTCATGCAGCCCCTGATCGAGGGTCTGCCCGGCGACGCGGAGAGCCGCGATGGGACTATCGAGAGCGGATGCCCGGATGCCGAATACGCCGAGCATCGCCACCAGCATCACACCCGTCACACGAAGTTTGCAGTGGATCATTTCCGGCACTCCCAGGGTTGCTGACAGCCAACCCAAGCGAAATTCATGCCGGAATATTTTTCAACGATAAAACAAAGGGTTATGGGTGTATTCAGGCCATCTGTCGCTCAATGTGTCGCTTCCTGGCGACAGGTCAGGCGTTCACATTCACTCCGCGCCGTAACCCCTAGCGTTCGCCGCCGCCTGCGCTATCGCCCCGGAACATCGCCGGCGTCAGGTCGTGTTTTTGCAACAGACGATAGAACTCGGTGCGGTTGCGATCGGCGATCCGGGCGGCGTCGGCGACGTTGCCGTCGGTCAATTTGAGTAGCTGAACCAGATAATTGCGCTCGAAACGCTGCTTGGCCTCGGCGTAGTTCAGGGTTTCCATGGCCGGCACGCGGAGCGCCCGCTGCACCAGCGACAGCGGTATCAGCGGCGTCGAGGTCAGGGCGCAGCTTTGCTCGACCACGTTGTAGAGTTGCCGGACATTGCCCGGCCAGGAGGCGGCGGCCAGCGCTTCGAGCGCTTCCGGCGCAAAGCCGGTGATCGGTTTGCCGTACTTGGCGGCGACTTGCTGGACGAAATGGGCGGCCAGCAGCGGAATGTCCTCGCGCCGCTCGTCCAGCGGCGGCAGCGTCAGCGAGACGACATCGAGCCGGTAATAGAGATCTTCGCGGAACAGCCCTTCGGCCATGGCGGCATCGAGGTCGCGGTGGGTGGCCGAGAGCAGGCGGACGTCGACCGGCTCGGCGCGGGTCGCCCCGACCGGGCGCACGACCCGCTCCTGCAAGACGCGCAGCAGCTTGACTTGCAAGGATAGCGGCATGTCGCCGATTTCATCGAGAAACAGCGTGCCGCCATGGGCCGCCTGGATCAGGCCGACGCGGCTGGCGGCGGCGCCGGTGAAAGCGCCTTTGACGTGGCCGAACAGTTCGGATTCCAGCAGTTGCTCGGGAATGGCGCCGCAATTGATGGCGACAAAGGGGCCGCCCGCCCGCGGACTGGCGCGATGGATGGCGCGCGCCAGAATCTCCTTGCCGGTGCCGCTCTCGCCCCGGATGAGGATGCTGGCGTCGGATTGCGCGACCATGCGCGCCTCGGCCATCAGTTCGGCCATCCGGTTGCTGCAAAAAACGATGCCTTCCAGCCAGTCGCCCGGCGCGCCGGCGCTGTTTGTCATCGAGGTGTCGGGCGTGCTGCCGGGCGCCGACAGTTTGAGCGCCTGGTCGATCTTGGCGAGCAGCGTCTGGCTGTCGAAGGGTTTGGTCAGATAGCCGAATACCCCTTTCGAGGTGGCCGCCACGGCGTCGGGTATGGTGCCGTGCGCGGTCAGCAGGATGACCGGCAGGCTGGGCCGGGTGGCGCGGATTTCCTCGAACAGCGAGAGTCCGTCGCGCCCCGGCAGGCGAACGTCGCTGACGACGACCCGCGGCGCATCGACGGCGATCCGGGCCAGCGCTTCTTCCGCCGAAGCCACTGCCGACACCCTGAAGCCGCGCGCCTTCAGACGGATCGCCAAGAGCCGGAGAATATCCTCGTCGTCGTCGACGATCAGAATGTGGGCGCCCTGGCTGTCAACCGTCATCGCTGGCCTCCCTGGGGTCCTTGCCCCGCTCGCGGCCGTGGCGGCAGGGTGCGCTCGATATCGGCCAGGCCATTGAGCTTTTCCTGGAGTTCCTGCGCCTTGCGCTGGCTTTCCTTGAGCAACACGCCTTGGCGTTCAAAAAGCTCTTCCTGACGCTCAAGCGCCCCCTCCAGGCGCAACCGTTCATTATCGAGGCGCAGGCGCTCGCCGTACTGATCGGCCAGCAAGCGCGCCAAGGGACGCAATTGAACGGCGGCCGGCTCATTCGAGCGCAACACGGACTCGACCTGCGCCAAGGCTTTGGCGACGTCGGCCTGACCACGCGGATGACCCGCCACCATGGCCAGGCGGATGTCTTTCGCCGGCCCGGCCGGCAGGATGGCCAGCGCGCTGCGCTCCTTGGCCAATTCGCTGGCGTTCAGACGAGCGAGCGACTGATAGTAGGCCAACAGCGGCACCGCTTCGTGCTCCTCGATAACCGGCTCGCGGCCAACCGGCTCGTCACTCACCCGCACCGGCGTCTGGACACAACCGGCCGCCAGCAACGCCGCCACCGCCAGAATAAGGATTGATCGCCCGCGGCCCATCGCCGCTCTCTCTGAAAAATCAACTCGCATCAGGTATTTCCACCACAAAATGTCCTCCCCGCTCAATGGGCATCGCCACCACGGAACCGCCCATGGCGCGCACCAGTTCGCGCACGATGGACAAGCCAACGCCGCTGCCCTGGCGCGGCATCGGCGCCTCGCGTTTGCCCTGGACGAAGGGATCAAAAATACGTTGCCGATCCTCCGGCGCCACGCCCGGCCCCTGGTCGGTACATTCGAAACGCAATGCTCCCTCGTGGCGCGCCAGAACCAGCCTGACCTCGCCGCCCTCCGGACTGAAGTCGATGGCGTTCGACAGCAGATTGTCGAGCACCACGGCCAGTTTGTCGGCATCGATCAACGCCGCCCCCGCGGCCGGCGCATCGACGACGACGTGCACCTGCCGCGACTGGGCATGCAGTTCGCGGCGTTTGACCACGCCCGCCAGCACCTTGCACGGATCGCCGCTGGCCAGATGCAGCTTCTTCGCTTCAAAGGCCGCCCCGTTCAGGCTGAGCAGGCTCTCGATCTGGCGCTGCAAGCCTTTCACATTATGTTGCAGGATATCGACGACCTCGCGCTGGTTTTCTCCCAGCGGCCCAGGAACCTCCTCGCGCAGCAGGGCAACGCCTTCCGTCAACGCCGTCAGCGGCGTTTTCAGTTCATGTGAAACGTGACGCAGCGCCCGCTCACGATCAGCCTCCAGATCGGCCAGCCGCTGGCGCAGCCAATCCAGACTGCGGCCGAGTTGGCGCAGATCGTCCGGCCCGCCAACCTGCACCGCCTCGTCGAAACGATTGGCGCCCAGGAGGCCGATGGCCTGCTCCAGTTGCCGCACCGGGCGGACCAGCCACCAGCCCATGGCCAGCGCGACCAGCAAGGCGCCGCCCAGGGCCAGCAGAATCTGCACCCCCAATTGCAAACGATGCGCTTCCAGCTCGCCGAGCAAATGCGCGTTCTGGTTCTCGATCCAGCGCTGACCGGCCTGCTTGAGCAAATCGTTCAATTCCATCAGGCGCGCCAGAAAAGGCGTCAACTCGTTCTTGCCAAGCCGCTTGTCGAGGCCGCCGCGCAATGCCCCGGCGACCATCCGCCAACCGCCGAGCAAGGGCGTCAGAGGCTCGGCCGCCAAGCCGTCGAGACGATCGACGAGCAACAGCGACTGGCTCAGGTGTTCATCGAAACGCTGACGAAACAACGGGTCTTCAAGCACCAGGTATTGCCGCGCGCTGCGTTCGATATCCACGCTGCGCTCGGCCAGTTCCTGGATCGAGGCCGTCAGCAGAATCGCCTGCTCGCTGCTGCGGCGGCTCTGTTCGACCAGCGTTTCGACCAACATCCAGCTCCGCAACGCCACGCCGCCCAGCAGCAGCACGATGATGGCAAAGCCGGCCAGCATGCCCTGGCGAAAGGAAATTTGGATCATCCCGAGCTTGGGAAAGAAAATGGAGACCACAGTCTAACCTTTTCGATCCATTCAGTCAGCCTGCTGCTTATGCCAAATGCCACAACAGAATGATCGATAAAAATAAACAAATCAAATGGATAAGCAATTGCCGCCCGCTAACGACGGGTAAATCCGCTCCCGGCGGGGTAATCGACAGGGCAATCGCACAAATCCGGTTGTCATGGCGAAGGTTGTGCGAAGGCACAACGTCAACTCCCTCGCCCCGCTTGCGGGGAGGGGTGGGGTGAGGGGAGCCGTTTTTCTGGTTTTGATGGGCACAAATCAGGCACGAAAAGCAAAATTTGATGGTCGACGCCCCTCACCCCGGCCCTCCCCGCCGAGCGGGGCGAGGGAGTCTCACCTGCCGACGCTCAGGCAATGACAAATACGTTCATGCAATCGCCCTGGGGTAATCGACGCCCGGCTGTTTTTGCCTGCACTCTTCTATACACTGTCGCCCTTTCATCGTCCCAGACCGTTCCATGGCCCAATACGTGATGTCGATGCTCCGCGTGAGCAAAATCGTGCCGCCCAAGCGGCAGATCATCAAGAATATTTCTCTCTCTTTCTTTCCCGGCGCCAAGATCGGCCTGTTGGGCCTCAACGGCGCGGGCAAGTCGACCGTGCTGAAAATCATGGCCGGCGTCGACAGGGAATATGACGGCGAGGTGCAGTGGCAGCCGAACATTTCGATCGGCTATCTGGCGCAGGAGCCGCAACTCGATGCCGACAAGACGGTCAGGGAAGAAGTCGAATCGGCCCTCGGTGAAGTGACGCAGGCCCAGGCCAGGCTCGACGAGGTCTATGCCGCCTACGCCGACCCCGAAGCCGATTTCGACAAACTGGCCGAGGAACAGGCCCGGCTGGAGGCGATCATCGCCACCTCCGGCGCCGATGTCGAACACCAGATGGAAATCGCCGCCGACGCCCTGCGTCTGCCGCCGTGGGAAGCCCGGATCGGCGTTCTCTCCGGCGGCGAGAAGCGGCGCGTGGCGCTGGCCAAGCTGTTGCTCGCCAAGCCCGACATGCTGCTGCTGGACGAGCCGACCAACCACCTCGACGCCGAGTCGGTCGAATGGCTGGAGCAATTCCTCGTCCGCTTCCCCGGCACCGTCGTTGCCGTCACCCATGACCGCTACTTCCTCGACAACGCCGCCGAATGGATTCTCGAACTCGACCGCGGCGAAGGCATTCCCTGGAAAGGCAATTACTCCTCCTGGCTGGAGCAGAAGGAAGCTCGCCTGGAGCAGGAGCAAAAGCAGGAAGCCGCCCGCATGAAGGCGATGAAGCAGGAACTGGAATGGGTGCGTTCCAACCCGAAGGCACGCCAGGCCAAATCCAGGGCGCGCCTGGCGCGCTTCGAGGAAATGTCCTCTTTTGAGTACCAGAAGCGCAACGAAACGCAGGAAATCTTCATTCCGGTCGGCGAGCGCCTGGGCGACCAGGTCATCGAATTCACCGGTGTCAGCAAGTCCTTCGGCGACAAGCTGTTGATCGACAACCTCGATTTCGCCATCCCGCCCGGCGCCATCGTCGGCATCATCGGCCCCAACGGCGCCGGCAAATCGACGCTGTTCAAGATGATTACCGGCCAGCAGCAGCCGGACTCGGGTGAAGTGAAAATCGGCCAGACGGTGAAGCTCGCCTACGTCGACCAGTCACGCGATTGTCTGGACGGCAATAAAACGGTCTTTGAAGAACTGGCCCAAGGCAGCGACATCCTGCAAATCGGCAAATTCGAGATGCCCAGCCGCGCCTACATCGGCCGCTTCAACTTCAAGGGCGGCGACCAGGGCAAGCAGGTCGGCAAACTCTCCGGCGGCGAACGCGGGCGGCTCCATCTGGCCAAGACGCTGATGACCGGCGGCAATGTGCTGCTGCTCGACGAACCCTCCAACGACCTCGATGTCGAGACCCTGCGCGCGCTGGAAGACGCCCTGCTCGAATTCCCCGGCTGCGCGCTGGTCATCTCGCACGACCGCTGGTTCCTCGACCGCATCTGCACGCACATCCTGGCCGCCGAAGGCGAGTCGCAATGGACCTTCTTCACCGGCAACTATCAGGAATACGAGGAAGACAAGAGAAAACGGCTAGGTGATGAAGGGGCCAAGCCGAAACGCATCCGCTACAA
>WQUQ01000022.1 GCA_009782025.1 Desulfobulbus sp.
TGGCCGGCGCGACGCAAGGCCGCCGGCAGCGCGGCGGCGATGTCGCCAAGGCCACCGGTCTTGACCCAGGGGGCCATTTCGGAGGCGGCGAAGAGGATGGCGGGTATTTTCATCATGGCTCCTGTTTCAAGGCGGTCGCTTCAGCGTTCAATAGCGGGAATCCGCAGGTTTCTTGTCCTTCGGCCAATCGTTCACTTTGGGCGGAAAGTCGGGGCGCGGCATGTGGCTGAAGTATTCGCCGACATCGACCGCTTCCTGATCGCTCAAACCGCCCTGGCCCAGCGGAAAGCCGGCATGGAATGCAATCGGCATGTTGCGCTTGACGAAGGCGGCGGCGGTGTAGGTACGCGCCATGCCCGCGCCGATGTTGAAAGATTCGTCGCCCCACAGCGGCGGATAGACGAATTGTCCGTGTTCGTCCTTCAGACCCTCGCCGTTCTGGCCGTGGCAGACGGCGCATTGGTCGGCGTAGATGCGCTTGCCGTTTTCCGGGTCGGGCTTGATGTCCATGCTGACTTTGCCGACGCCGCGGCCTTCCACCTTGTCTTCGGGTTGGGTTTCACGCTTCATCCAGTCGAAGTAGGCGATCATCGCTTTCATGTCGTCGCCATCCTTGGCCAGCGGCTTGCCGTGCATGGAGCGCAAGAAACAGCCGTTGATGCGATCCTCCAGCGTGATGATGCGGCCGGCGCGCGGCGCGTAGCTGGGGAAGAAGGCGGAGATGCCGATATAGGGCGAGCCATCGGCTACCGTACCGCCGTTCATGTGGCAGGAGGTGCAGTTCAGCGCGTTGCCCACATGGTTCGGCAGCAGCATGCGCGTCTCGGTGTTCAGCCGCATGCCGCGCACCAGTTGTTCGGCGTTCGGCTCTTTCAGCACGTCGGCGATGCGCGGCGTCTCGAACGGGCGGGTATCGACCCTGGGGTCCAGCGTGGCGCGCGCGGCGGCCACCTGCGCCGCCGTCACGGCCGGATGGCTGGGGTCGCCCCAGCTGGCGCGGACGAAGTTGATGATCTCGGCGATCTCGTCGTCACGCAGCCGGGCGAAACCGGGCATGGTGAAGATGCGCGGGTGAGCCTGTGTCTGCGCTGTCTGCCAGCCGGTGAGCATCAGGTGAACCAGCGTTGCCGGGTCTTTGTCCGCCACGGTGGGGTTGCCCGCCAACGGTGGAAAGACTTTGGGCACGCCGTTGCCGTTGAGGCGGTGGCAATCCGTGCAGAACTGCGCATAGGCCAGGCCGCCCCGCGTCGTGAACATGCTCTCCGGCACGCTCGCCGACCTGGCCGGCGGCGTCCCCGTGGCGGGACGATCAGAGGGCAGCGACTTCAGATACGTCGCCATGGCCACCAGATCGGCATCGGTGAAATGCTGCGTCGAATGGTTGATGACCTCGGTCATCGAGCCGGAAACGGTCGAGTAGGCGTTCTGCCCGGTTTTCAGCAACTCGACCGTATCCTTGACCGTCCACAGATTGCGCAGGTTGATCGCGTTCCATTCCTCGACCTTGGCGCCGGACAGAAACTTGTCGCCGCTGCCGCCCTTTTCGCTCAACGCCACCTCCTGGAAGCCGATGCCGCGCGGCGTGTGGCACGCCCCGCAATGGCCCAGGCCCTGCACCAGGTAGGCGCCCCGGTTCCATGCCTCATCCTGGTTGGCATCCGGCGTGAAGGGCTGGGCGCTGTTGAACACCGCATCCCAGAACGCCAGGCCCCAGCGCTGGTTGAACGGAAAACCGATGTCCATCGGTTTGTTCGGCGTGGCCGACGGCGGCACACCCCGCATCAGATAAACATAGAGCGCAAGCATGTCGTCCGGCGTGATCTTGGCATAGGACGGGTAGGGCATGGCGGGGTACAGGCGCCGGCCATCCGCCGTGACGCCGTGGCGCATGGCGCGGTCAAACGCGCCGAAGCTGTAGGCGCCAATCCCCGTGGCTGCATCGGGTGTGATGTTGGTTGAATAAAGCACGCCGAAGGGCGTCTCCATCGGTCGCCCGCCAGCCATCGGCGTGCCGCCGTTGGCCGTGTGGCAGGCCACGCAATCGCCGACCTCGGCCACGTACTTGCCGCGCGCGATCAGCGCGGCGTCGGCGGCGTCAGGCAAAGCGCGGCCTGGTTCCTGGATGGGCGGAGGCGTGACGACCCGCCAGAAAATGATCGAGCCAAGGATGACGAGAACGGCCAGAATGGTCCAGCGGTGACGTGCGGGTTGGCTTGAGGATTGCGAATCGCTGCTCATGAATCCGGCTCCTGCCTCCAAAAAATGTCAAGATGAATCAATGGGTTGTAAACAACAAGTGCAGGATGCGCTCTAATGCCCATTGAGCGCCGCCAGCAGGCCGCGGGTCGACCCATCAAAAGCGCTGTCGTCGCCCTCTCCCGCGATCAGCGGCTCCAGCCGGCCGGCCAGGGTTTTGCCCAATTCGACGCCCCACTGGTCGAAGGAATTGATGTTCCACAGTACGCCGAGGCAGAACACCTTGTGTTCGTACAGCGCCAGCAACTGACCCAGCGTGTAGGCGTTGAGCGCCGGCAGCAGCAGGGTGGTCGATGGCTGGTTGCCGGGGAAGAGCTTGAAGGGCAGAAGCGATTCGGCAACGCCGGCGGTGCGCACTTCTTCGGCGGTCTGGCCGAAGGCCAGCGCCGCCGACTGGGCCAGGCAGTTGGCGAGCAGCGGCCGGTGGTGGCCGGGCAGCGGGAAATCGCTG
>WQUQ01000023.1 GCA_009782025.1 Desulfobulbus sp.
CTGGAAGCGGGCGAGGTGGGCTACATCGTCGCCGGCATCCGGGAACTGAAGGCGGCCAGGGTGGGCGACACCGTGACGCTGGAAAAAAAGCTGCCCAACAACCTCGGTCCCGCCACGCGGCCCCTGCCGGGCTTCAAGGAGGTGCAGCCGCAGGTGTTTGCCGGGCTGTATCCGACCGAGGCCAACCAGTACGACGCGCTGCGCGACAGCCTGGAAAAGCTGCAACTCAACGACGCCTCGCTGCGCTTCGAGCCGGAGGTGAGCCAGGCGCTGGGTTTCGGTTTCCGCTGCGGCTTTCTGGGACTGCTGCACATGGAGATCGTGCAGGAGCGCCTGGAACGCGAGTTCGACCAGGACCTGATCACCACCGCGCCGAGCGTGGTGTATCAGGTGGAAACGGCCGACGGTGAAGTCATTCTGGTGGAAAACCCCTCCAAAATGCCCGATCAGGGCCGCATCAACGAGATTCGCGAACCCATCGTCGCCGTGCATCTGTACCTGCCCCAGGAGTACGTGGGGCCGGTGATGACGCTGTGCAACCAAAAGCGCGGCGTGCAGATCAACATGGCCTACCACGGCCGCCAGGTGATGCTGACCTACGAGATTCCGCTGGGCGAAATCGTGCTGGACTTTTTCGACAAGCTCAAGAGCGTCAGCCGCGGTTATGCGAGCATGGACTACGAGTTCAAGGAGTACCGCGCGTCCGACGTGGTCAAGGTGGACATGCTGCTCAACGGCGAGAAGGTCGATGCGCTGTCCATCATCGTGCACCGCAGCCAGGCGCAGTACCGCGGGCGCGCGGTGGCGGCCAAGATGCGCGAGATCATCAGCCGTCAGCAGTTCGACGTGGCGATCCAGGCGGCCATCGGCGCGCACGTGATCGCGCGCGAGAACATCAAGGCGCTGCGCAAGAATGTGCTGGCAAAATGCTATGGCGGCGACATTACCCGCAAGCGCAAACTATTGGAAAAGCAGAAAGCAGGCAAGAAGAGAATGAAACAGATCGGTTCGGTCGAAGTGCCGCAGGAAGCGTTTTTGGCCATTCTTCAGGTGGACGAGTGATGCCGCTGTTGACCTCCCTCATTCTGGCGTGCTTTGCCGGCTACGGCGTGGCCTGGTACATGGGCGCCATCACCGGCAATTTCGAACTGCTGCTGCTGGCCGCCACGGTGGTGACGGCCCTGTACTGGCTGGCCGAGCGCCTGGTTTTTCTGCCGCGCCGCAACGCCGCCGCCCAGGCGCTGCAAACGCAACATGAGCAGCGCCGCGCGCAACTGGCCGCCCAGGGCATCACCCAGGTCGATGGCGACGTGACCGCCGCGCGCCAGAAGGCGCTGGCGCAACCCTGGTGGCTGGACTGGACGGCGGGGCTGTTTCCCGTCATCGTGATCGTTTTCGCGGTGCGCTCGTTCGTGTTCGAGCCGTTCAAGATTCCTTCCGGCTCGATGGAGCCGACGCTGCTGATCGGCGACCTGATCCTGGTCAACAAATTCACCTACGGCCTGAAGCTGCCCGTGCTGGGCACGCGCCTGACGGGGGGCAACTCCTTGCAGCGCGGCGACGTGGTGGTGTTTCACTACCCGCCCAAGCCGAGCGAAAATTACATCAAGCGCGTGGTCGGCCTGCCGGGCGACGAGGTGCGCTACATGAACAAGCAACTGACCGTCAACGGCCAGCCGGCATCCCAGACGCCGGTGGATGATTTCTTCAATGCCTCCTCGATGCGCTACATCAAGCAGTGGGACGAGCAACTCGGCCCGGTGCGCCACCGGATCCTGACCCTTGGCGACCGCCCCACCGTGGCGGTGGACGGCGTGGATCAGTTCCAGGGGCGCGATCAGTGCACGTACAGCGCCGAAGGCTTCGTCTGCAAGGTGCCGCCCGGGCGCTATTTCATGATGGGCGACAATCGCGACAATTCGCTGGATTCCCGCTACTGGGGCTTCGTGCCCGACGAGAACATCGTGGGCAAGGCATTTTTCATCTGGATGAACACGGACTTCAATTTCAGGCATCTCGGCACCTTCAACTGATGAGGCGGAAAACACCATGAAACACACCCACGGCAAGTTTTCTCAACGCGGTATTTCGTTCTTCGGCCTGTTGATTCTGGGCATCGTCCTGGCGCTTCTGGTCATCGTCGGCCTGCGGGTCGTTCCCACGGTGACGGAGTACATGGAGATCATCAAGACGGCCAAGAAAGTCGCCGCCGACGGCGGAGAGTCGCCCGCGGTCATTCGCAGGAATTTCGACCTGGCCGCTTCCGCCGCCTACATCGGCTCGGACACGATCCAGGGCAAGGATCTGGAGATCACCAAGAACGGCGACAAGGTGGTGATCCGTTTTGCCTACGACAAGGAAATTCCCCTGGTCGATCCGGTTTTCCTGCTGATCAAATACAAGGGAACGACCGAAGTGGGCTACCGTTGATCCCTTCCTCGGCTTTGTCGCCTCACGAGTTACAGGCCAGGCTGGCCTACCGGTTCGGCAATCCGGCGCTGCTGGCGCGCGCGCTCACGCACCGCAGCTATTCGGCCGACCACAACGAGCGGCTGGAATTTCTGGGCGACTCGGTATTGGGTTTGGTCGTGGCCCACATGCTCTACGAGGCGCTGGGCGATCTGCCCGAAGGCGATCTCTCCCGCGTGCGCGCGCAACTGGTGCGCCAGGACAGCCTGCACAAACTGG
>WQUQ01000024.1 GCA_009782025.1 Desulfobulbus sp.
GCAGTCGGCGTAGCCGACCGCGTAACCTGGGGTGGCCTTCTTTTTGGCTACTTTTTCTTGGCCACTCAAGAAAAAGTACGCCCGCCGGTCAACGGCGGAACCAGCGGCTCAGAAAATCCAACGCCCGCGCGTCAGGTGCAAGACGCCGCGTTTCAGCCCACCTGACCATTCACCCCGCCCGCGGATCAGCTCAGGCAAGCGGCGTTGATCATGCCTACGGCCAGCGAGATCGTGCCCATCAGCGCCCCCATGGCCCGGTTGTCTTCAGTGATGGCCTGTTTGACGTTGTGCAGTGTTTTGACCATGACCAGGTAGGCCGCGACCTGCACCGCCAGCGCGCCCAGCGCCCACAGCAGGAACAGGTCGAACGTGCTGTTGTGCTGGATGCTGGAGGACAGCGTCAGCGAAAAACCCAGCGTCGCGCCGCCCAGCGACAGCGCGGCAGCCAGGTTGCCAGAGCGGATCAGGGTCAGCTCGGGGTACGGTGTGATATGGATGTAGATCACCACGAACAGGCCCAGCAGGGCAAAGCTGGAGGCAATGTAGATCAGGTAGACCAGGACGGGATGCAGGGTATTGAGCGTGAGCATGACAGGGTGGCCGTGATGGGGTGAAGGGATGGCGCTGCGGCAAGCGGTGGCTGTGTCAGCCTCCGCCGGAATGGAAGAGGCCGCTGATGAAACCCCCGCGCGAGGAGGCGCCGTGCGTGATGGCCGCCGTGCGCATCGACAGGCCGAGCGGGCGCCCGCCACCCAGCGCGCTGCGGCGCAGCGTGGCTTCTTCGACGCTTTGGGCGTGCGCGGGTGCATCGGCGACCCAGCCGTTGGTGACGGTGCGGCCATCGTCGCCGTAGGATGTCAGCGGACGCGGCATGCCGGTTGCGCCGGTGGGCGTGCGTTGCGTGGTCGTGCCGTCGGCGTGATAGACCGTGCCGTTGGCGCTGTAGTACGGCCCATACCAGCCGCGGTAGAAGCCGCCTCCGCCGTGGCTGGAACTGGAGGAGGCGTCCGGCGGCAGGTTTTCGCAGTCGCCGGGCTGGCTGCCCCAGTCCGCCGCACATTCTTGCTGCGAGGCATAGACGGCGCGCCGCACGGTGACGCCGGGGTCGCTGGTGCAGGCGCGTATGCCCAGCACGCCCAGCACCGCGCCGGCGCCGATGAGCCACAGGGTTTTGCTGGAACCCGACTCGCCCTGGCTCCCGCCCGGCGGCGGTTTGAAACCGGGCATCGGCGCGCCGGGCCGTGGCCGGTTCGGGCTGCCACGGAGGGGTGGCGGGCGCTGTTTTGGTTTTTGCGTCATTGGAACAGTGTGGGTTCAACCGACCACTCCGTGCGGGCTAGCCATTGTTGCACAAAAAATAATGGGGCACGAAGTAGCTGGTATTGCGCGCGATCAGCCCGGGTTGTTCGCGTATGCACAGGCCGGCGGGCGCGTCGTCAACGATCCACACGCCCAGCGTGGCGTGTTGGCCGTCAAATGATGGCGCGGGCGCATAGGCCTGGTAGATGAAGCCTTCGTCGCCATACTCGCCGGGGTTTTCGACCACGCCGTGTGGCGTCATCAGGGACACGTTTTCGCCTTCACGCGAGAGCAGGGGTTTTTTTGCATGCGGACGGCCGCTGAACCGGGCTGGATCGAAAGAGGCTTCCAGCAGATTCGGATGTCCCGCAAACAAATCCCACAAGATCGGCAGGATGGCCTTGTTGGACAGCACAGCCTTCCAGGGCGGCTCGACCCAGCGGATCGGGTTGTGCAGCAGACGGTCGCGGTAGTCCGAGCGCGCCATCCATTCCCACGGATAGAGCTTGAACACGAGTTGCATCGGCACGTCGTCGGCGTCGTAGAACCGCCCCCGGTCGTCGGCGCCGATGTCCGCCATGTCCACCAGCTTGACCGACCAACCGGCCTGCAAGGCGGTGTCCATCAGGTATTCGACGTTGCCCACATCTTCCTGGCTAGCGAACAGGCAGGCGAAGTGCAGCAGCGTGGCGTTGCGGTAATGCTGGCGCAGCGCCTTCCAGCGCGCGATCAGGCTCTCGTGCAGGCTGTTGAACTGATCGGCGCGCGGCTGTACCGCCTCCTTCCAGTACCACTGGGCGATGGCCGATTCGATCAGCGACGTGGGCGTGTCGGCGTTGTACTCGTACAACTTGGGCACGCCGCGCGCGTCCAACGTCAGGTCGAAGCGGCCAAACAGCGTCGGTTCGTCGCGTTCCCACGAGGCGCGCACCAGTTGCGCAAAGTCGGCGGGGATGGCCATGCGCGCGAACAGATCGTGGTCGATGACGTGCTGCACGGCTTCCAGGCAACGCTGGTTCAGCTCGTAGGCGGCGGCGTACAGCGTCTCCACCTCCTGCGCGCTGAACTCGTAGGCCGCGTCTTCGCGCCAGTAGTAGAACGTGCTGGCATCGACCAGGCGCGGGACGTTGAATTCGTCGAGCGAGTGGAAGTGAAATCCGACGCTCTCCAACTGCTGCGGCCAGTCGGGGCGAGGGGCTTGGGGAATGCGTTTCATCCGGGGGTGGGCGTTTTGTGTTGAGTACGGGCTATTTTACGGTGATGCGTCTTATTCACCCGGCCATCAAGTATTGAATGATGCGTTCAGAATCCATCGTCATTGCGAGGCACGTAGTGCCGTGGCAATCCAGACCGCTGCCTGGATTGCCGCGGGGCTTCGCCCCTC
>WQUQ01000025.1 GCA_009782025.1 Desulfobulbus sp.
ACTCACGGAGACAAATCATGGGAAGACTAGCGGGTAAAACGGCCATCGTCACCGGCGGCGGTGGCGGTATTGGCGGCGCCATATGTCGCCGTTTCGCGGCCGAGGGCGCCAAAGTGGCGATTTTCGATCTGTCGCTGGCGGGGGCGGAAAAAGTGCGCGATGCCATTCGCGGCGCGGGCGGCACGGCCGAGGCTTTCCGCTGCGACATCACGAGCCGCGCCGAAGTCGATGCCGCCGTGGCCGCGACCGAAAGCGCGTTTGGCCCGATCGATGTGCTGGTCAACAACGCCGGCTGGGACGTCTTCGCACCCTTCACGAAGACGCAGCCGGAGCAGTGGCAACAGCTCATCGCCATCAATTTGGTCGGCGCCTTGCACCTGCACCATGCGGTGCTGCCGGGCATGGCGGCGCGCAAGAGCGGCCGCATCGTCAATGTGGCGTCGGACGCGGCCCGCGTTGGCTCGTCGGGCGAAGCGGTCTATGCCGCCTGCAAGGGCGGTTTGGTGGCCTTTTCCAAGACCATCGCCCGCGAACACGCGCGTCACGGCATCACCATCAACGTGGTGTGCCCCGGCCCGACCGATACCGCCCTGTTGGCTGGAGTGGTTGAGGGCGCGGCCAACCCCGAGAAACTCAAGGAAGCCTTCGCCAAGGCGATTCCGCTGGGCCGCCTGGCTCAGCCCGACGATCTGCCCGGCGCGGTGCTGTTTTTTGCCAGTGATGATGCCGCTTTTGTCACCGGCCAGGTGCTCAGCGTTTCGGGCGGCCTGACCATGGCTGGATAAAACCAATCTCAAGGAGAACCCTTATGGAATTCGAAGATATCCTCTACGAAGTGCGCAACGGTGTGGCCTGGATCATAATCAACCGGCCCGACAAGATGAACGCCTTTCGCGGCCAGACCTGCGACGAGCTGATCCGGGCGTTCAACAGGGCCGGCTATGACCGCGAGGTTGGCTGTATTGTGCTCGCCGGCGCCGGCGACCGGGCGTTTTGCACCGGGGGCGATCAGTCGGCGCACGTGGGCAACTACGACGGGCGCGGCGTCATCGGCCTGCCGATGGAAGAACTGCACGCGGTGATTCGTGATGTGCCCAAGCCGGTTATCGCGCGTGTCCAGGGCTACGCCATTGGCGGCGGCAACGTCTTGGCGACGCTCTGCGACCTGACGATTTGTTCAGAAAAAGCGGTTATGGGCCAGGTCGGCCCCAAGATGGGCTCGGTCGATCCGGGTTACGGCACGGCCTTTCTCGCCCGCGTGGTCGGCGAAAAGAAGGCCCGCGAGATGTGGTATCTGAATAAACGCTACTCGGGCAAAGAGGCGGTGGAGATGGGTTTGGCCAATGCCTGCGTGCCGCACGATCAGCTCGACGCCGAAGTGCAGAAGTGGGCCGAGGAGCTTTGTGAGCGCAGCCCAACGGCCATTGCCATTGCCAAGCGCAGTTTTAACATGGACACCGCGCACCAGGCTGGCATCGCCGGTATGGGCATGTACGCGCTCAAGCTGTACTACGATACCGACGAGTCACGGGAAGGCGTCAACGCCCTCAAAGAAAAGCGCAAGCCCGAGTTTCGTAAGTACGCGAAATAATTTCTGAACATCCGGCATCCAAATTGGCTCGCATCGGTCTGCGGGCCAATTCTAGCGAGGAGGCATAATTTGAATCCATATCTCGACGAAGACTTGATGGCGGTGGGCAGGTATGCCCGCGATTTTGCCCGGGACGTCATTGCTCCGGGCTTTCTCGAGCGTGACAAGACGCGCGTGCTCGACCGCGCGATCATGCGTCAGATGGGCGAAATGGGTTATATCGCGCCCGAATTGCCGGAGCGATTCGGCGGCCAAGGACTGGGTTGCCTCATGACCGGCGTCATTCATGAGGAAATCGCCCGCGCCGACCTGAGCATTTCCTACATCAATCTACTGGCCTCGCTCAACGGCCAGATCCTTGCCCACCATGGCCGGCCCGAAGTGGTGCAGCCGTGGCTCGAAAAGCTGACACGCGGCGAGTTGATGTTCGCCATCGCGCTGACCGAGCCCCGTGGCGGTTCCGACGCGGCCAGTATGCGCCTGAAGATGGAGCGCGTCGGCAAGGAATACGTTCTGAACGGCGAAAAGACCTCAATCTCGGCCGCCGACCAGGCCGCCGCCGCTGTGGTATTCGCCCGCAGCGGCACCGTCGAACAAGGCGCGCATGGCGTTTCCGCGCTCTTGGTGCCGATGGATTTGCCCGGCATCACCACTACGCGCTTTGACTGCATGGGTCAGCGGGCCATCGGGCGCGGCTCGATCTTTTTCGACAACGTGCGCGTGCCGGTTGACCATCTGCTTGGTGACGAAGGCAAGGGCTTTGTCCAAGTCATGCAGGGCTTTGACTTCTCACGCGCCCTGATCGGTTTGCAGGTGCTGGCCGTAGCCAGAGTCAGCCTCGAGGAAACCTGGGCGGAGATGGCGCAGCGGAAATCGTTTGGCAAGCCGCTGGCGTCCTTCCAGGGCATATCGCATCCCCTCGCCGAATACGAGACGCAGGTCGAGGCGGCACGCCTCTTGTGCTTCCAGGCCCTGTGGCTGAAAGATCATGGCCTGCCGCACAGCGCCCAGGCGGCCATGTGCAAATGGTGGGGCCCAAAGCTTGCGCACGACACGATTCACCAATGCCTGC
>WQUQ01000026.1 GCA_009782025.1 Desulfobulbus sp.
CTTCTGAAGCGGGATTCCAGTTTGTTAAGGTATCGTCGGCCAGCGTGGTTCATAAGCCGCAAGGTGACTTCGGCGTATTCCTGCTTACCGCAGTCCGCCCCGCCCATGTGGAGTCTGTTGCAGTCAGCGCCTTTCCGCGCGCAGCGAACGTGGGCCACTTCTGAAAGATTCGCGTGACCGATTCCCCCCATAACGCCAAAACCACTCGCTTGGCCGTGCTGGCCTTGATCGTGCTGGCGCTGATCTGGAGCTACAACTGGATTTTCATGAAATCGGTGTTGCGCTATGTGGATGCGCTCGATTTCACGGCGCTGCGTTGCGCCTTTGGCGCGCTGGTGTTGCTGGTGATGCTGCCGCTGACGGGACGTCCGCTGAAGCCGCCGCCGTGGCGGCCGGTGTTGTGGATCGGTCTGTTGCAGACCGCCGGCATGAGCGGGTTTGCGCAACTGGCGCTGGTGGCGGGCGGTGCGGGCAAGACGGCGGTGCTGGTCTACACCATGCCGTTCTGGATGATTCTGCTGGCGGTGTTGTTTCTCAATGAGAAGCTGCGCCTGCCGCAATACGTTGCCGTGCTGATCGCGGCGATCGGTCTGCTGCTCGTCATCCAGCCCTGGGCGTGGCATGGCGCGCTGCTCAGTTCCGCGCTTGCGGTAGCTTCCGGCGTTTCCTGGGCGGGCGGGACGGTTGTCGCCAAGCGGGCTTTCCGTCATCAGTCGGTCGATCTTCTGAGTTTGCTGGCCTGGCAGATGGCGGTTGGTTCCGTCGTACTCTCGGCGCTGGCGCTGGCGATGCACAAAACGGAAATCGTCTGGTCGCCTTACATGCTGCTGGTGCTCGGTTATAACGCCGTGGTGGCGACGGCGCTGGCCTGGGCTTTGTGGCTGTTCATCCTGCGCACGCTGCCGACGAGCGTGGCCGGGCTTTCCAGCCTGGTCATTCCGGTGCTGAGCGTGCTGTGGGCGTGGTGGCTGCTTGGTGAAAAGCCCGATCTGGCCGAGGGCAGCGGCATTGCGCTGATCTTGCTGGCCCTGGCGCTGCTGGGCGGGCTGGGTTCGTTACGAGCAGCGCTGCGGCGGTTTTTCGCTGTGCGCTGACCCGTTTCAGTACATCGGCGCGTCTCCAGCGGCTACGAACGAATCGCAACGAAATCCGGCCCAAGATATTCGTTTGGGTCAATTGGGTCATGATAAATTGAAAAATCTGCGCTCTCATCTTCGCCCGCCATCCTGAAATAGCAATGCTCTGACTCATGGTCAACCTGCCTTTGCAACGCTTCCGCCCGTGCCTGATCGACGCCCTCAAGAACTACGATCGTGCGCGCTTGGCGCAAGACATGGCTGCCGGCCTGACGGTGGCGGTGGTGGCGCTGCCACTGGCGATGGCTTTTGCCATCGCCAGTGGACTCAAACCCGAAGCGGGATTGTTTACGTCCATCATCGCCGGTTTCCTGATCTCGGCGCTGGGTGGCAGCCGGGTGCAGATCGGCGGGCCGGCAGGAGCGTTCATCGTTATCGTTTACGGCATCGTGCAAAGCCATGGCGTGGGCGGCCTGATCGTCGCCACCGCCATGGCTGGCGTGCTGCTGGTCTTGATGGGCCTGCTCAGGATGGGTACGCTGGTGCGCTTCATTCCGGTGGCGGTCATCATCGGCTTTACCAACGGTATCGCGGTGCTGATCGGCTTGTCGCAGGTCAAGGACTTTCTGGGCCTGACCATCCCGCAAATGCCGGCGGATTTTTTCGGCATCCTGCGCACGCTCGGCAGTTACCTGGATACGTTCAATCCGTGGGCGTTCGGCGTCGCGCTGGCATCGCTGGCGATCATCGTCGGCTGGCAGTTCGGGTTGCCGCGCCTGCATATGCGTTGGGCCGTGTGGCTGCGCACCGCGCCCGGATCGATCGTGGCGCTGATCCTCGCCACGCTGGCCGTATGGCTGCTGCACCTGCCCGTCGAAACCATCGGCACGCGCTTTGGCGGCGTGCCCGCCACGTTGCCGGCCTTTACGCCGCCGGATTTCCACTGGGCGGATGCGCGCCTGCTGCTGATGCCCGCCTTCACGCTGGCGGCGCTGGGTGCCATCGAATCGCTGTTGTGCGCGCGCGTGGCCGACAGCGCAACCGGCGGCGCGCGTCACGACCCCAATCAGGAATTGATGGCGCAGGGCGTGGCCAATTTTTTCAGCCCATTCTTTGGCGGCATGCCCGCTACCGGCACCATTGCTCGCACCCTCACCAACGTCAAAAGCGGAGCGAGCAGCCCCATCGCCGGTATCGTGCATGCGCTCGCGCTGCTGCTGGTGATGCTGGCGGCCGCTCCGCTGGCCTCGTCGATTCCGCTGGCGGCGTTGGCGGCGATCCTGATGTTCGTGGCCTGGAACATGGGTGAATGGCGCGAATTTACGCGTCTGAAAACCTACCGCATCCCTTATCGTGTCACGCTGCTGGCGGTGTTTTTGCTGACGGTGATCGTTGATCTGACGACGGCGGTCGAATTCGGCATCTTCGCCGCTTGCCTGACCTTCATCTATCGTATCTCCAGCCTTACCCGCTCCGAGCGCATTACGGCGCAGACCCACTCCGAGCTGGCCGGGCACGATGATGACATTCAGGTTTGGCGCCTGTACGGCGCGCTGTTTTTCGGTGCGGTCAAACTGGTCGAGCAATTGCAAGATCATCTGCCCACGCGCACCTTGGTGCTCGACATCAAGAATCTGATCTACGTGGATAACACCGGCGCCGAGGAAATGGAAAGCTTGCTGCGCGCTTGCGAAAAAGCCGGCGTGCGTCTGATTATCTGCCACCTGATGAACCAGCCGCTGGATACTTTTCGTCGCTCCGGTCTGGTAGACAGGCTGCAAGCCGATCTGCAACCGGATTTGGCCGCCGGCGTAGCCACCGCGCTGGCCGCGCGGTGATTGGAGGTCGCTTTACTCTTGCGACAGAGGATCGCCGTCGACGGTCTCGCGAACGAATTCGCCTTCAATGATCCGTGCATCGCCGCTGCTGACCGTCGGCGCGGCCTCGCGCATGGTTTGGCGCAGGGCGCGGGTTTTCCACCACAGCCAGCCGGCGAACAGCGCGCCGCCGATGGCGAGCACGGCCAGCGCGACCAGCGAGAACATCACGGCGAGAACCAGCAGGGCCGCGCTGAAAATCAGGGTCAGCAGCTTGCCGAGCAGGCTTTGCGGCGCGCGGACGAAAGCGGCGCGGGCGTGGAACGGATTGGTGTGCGGGTTCATCGACAGGGCGGCGGTGGCGGGCGGACAAGGTTTTATTCCATTTCCAAATCAACCGATGACTTTGTCGGCTTCGCTTGCCGTGCAACCGCACTGTCTGCGCTTCGCCTTCGCGTCCTCGGCTGGTTTAGAGCGGTTTCTGCTTGAATGATTACATCAAATTTCCAGCGCTGTTAGCCCCCACCCTAGCCCCCACAAGCAGGGGAGGGAACAAAGCCCCTTCCCCCGCCTGCGGGGGAAGGTTGGGATGGGGGGAATCGGCGCCAGATTGTGTAAGCATTTGAACCGAACTCGCTCTAAAAATGGAATTACATTGTGCCGCAACGCCGCCGTCGGATTTGTGGGCGTCGTGTCGCTGCTTTGTAACCGCTCGCCATGAATGGCGGAACGGTTAAAAGGGCAGCGCAATCCCCGGCCAGACCGCGTTCAGCGCAGCGCGGAAGGCGTTCTGGATGCGCGCCAGCGCGCCATCGTTGTCGGCCTCGAAGCGCAGCACGACGACCGGCGTGGTGTTCGATGGGCGGGCCAGGCCGAAACCATCTGCATACTCGACGCGCACGCCGTCGATGGTGATGACCTCGCTGGCGCCGGGGAATTTGCCCTCGGCCTTGAGCTTGGCGATCAGCGCGAACGGCTCGCCTTCGGCCATTTTGATGTTCAGTTCCGGCGTCGAGGGCGAATCGGGCAGCGCCTTCAATGGCGCGTTGGCGTCGGCCGAGCGGCTGAGGATTTCGAGGAGCCGCGCGCCGGTGTAGAGGCCGTCGTCGAAGCCGTACCAGCGTTCCTTGAAGAAGGTGTGGCCGCTCATCTCGCCGGCCAGCGGCGCGCCGGTTTCCTTGAGCTTGGCTTTGACCAGGGCGTGGCCGGTGTTCCACATCAGCGGCTGGCCGCCGTGTTTTTTGATCCATGGAGCCAGGAGCCGGGTGCATTTGACATCGTAGATCACCATGCCGCCCGGCGCGCGCGTCAGCACGTCGGCGGCAAAGAGCATCAACTGGCGGTCGGGGTAGATGATCTCGCCGTCCTTGGTGACGACGCCGAGACGGTCGCCGTCGCCGTCGAAGGCCAGGCCCAGTTCTGCGTCGGTGGTCTTGAGCGCGTTAATGACATCGGCGAGATTTTCCGGCTTCGACGGATCGGGATGATGGTTGGGGAAGTTGCCATCGACCTCGCAATACAGCGGCGTGATCTGGCAGCCGAGGCGCTTGAAGAGTTCGGGAGCGACTGCGCCGGCCACGCCGTTGCCGCAATCCATGACGATTTTCAGCGGCCGGGCCAGTTTGACATCGCCGACGATGCGCTCGACGTAAGCGGCGATGACATCGGCGCTGCGCTTGTTGCCCTGGCCGTGTTTCAGCTTGCCGTCCACGAGGCGCTGGCGCAGATCCTGGATGGCGTCGAGCGCCAGCGTCGTGCCGCCGATGACCATCTTCAGGCCGTTGTAGTCGGGCGGGTTGTGGCTGCCGGTGACCGAGACGCAGGAATGGCAGCCCAGTTCGTAGGCGGCGAAATAGGTGACCGGGGTCGGCACGCAGCCGATGTCGATGGCGTCGATGCCGGCGGCGACGATGCCGTCCATCAGCGCGCCGGCCAGTTCCGGGCCGGAGAGCCGCCCATCGCGGCCGACGGCAATGGCCGTCTGGCCCTGTTCGGCGGCCAGCGAGCCGAGAGCGTGGCCGATGCGGCGGACGATGTCGGCGGTCAGCGTTTTGCCGACGATGCCGCGAATGTCATAAGCCTTGAAAATTTCAGCAGGTAGCGTGTTCATGAGATCGTCTCCAGAAAATTCGTGCATCAATGTACAGTATGCCGCACACCGTCGGCCAGCGCCTGCTGACCGTCATCGGCGGCCGAGGCGTGGCGGCAGGCGAGACGCCAGCCGTGCGGGCCGCGCGTGTAGACATGAGTGACGTACAGCGGCCCGCGCGGATTCGGGTCGTCGCCGACGAACAGGGTTTCGCTCAAATGGTGGATCGCCAGCACGGTGCTCTGCCAGTGGGCGACCGATTCGACCTGAATGCGCAGGCGGGCGCTGGCGAAAATGCTGCGCCAGCTTTCGCGGATCGGGTTCAGGCCGGTCAGGCGGACGCCGGTCGGATGTACGCACAGGGTTTCCTCATCCTCGGCCCAGAGCTTGCCGATCTGCTCGGCGTCGCCACGGGCGATGGCCTCGTAGAACGCCTGCTCGACATCCTCCGGGCGGGCGTTGATGCCAGGTGGATTTTTTTTCATACGGGACTCCGTTGTTCGACGGCGGCGAGAACTTGCTCCGGCAGCAGTTTGTTCAGGCAATCCAGATGGCCGAGTGGGCATTGGCGTTTGAAGCAGGGGCTGCACGGCAGCTTCAGGCTGAGAATGTCGGCCTGGTCGGAGAGCGGCGGCGTGAAGCCGGGCGACGACGAGCCGTAAAGGGCGACGATCGGCCGGTCGAGAGCGGCGGCAACGTGCATCAGGCCGGAGTCATTGCAGATCACCACTTCCGCCAGCGCCAGCAGATCGACGGCCTGGCCGAGCGAGGTCGCGCCGCACAGATTGCGGCAACAGCCGGGCGCTTGACGGCTGATTTCCTCGGCCACGGCGTGATCCTTTGGCGAGCCGAACAGCCACACGGCCCGGCCGCGCTCGCCGAGGGCGCGGGCCAGGGCGGCGAAATGCGCCGCCGGCCAGCGCTTGGCCGGGCCGTATTCCGCGCCGGGGCAGAAGGCGACGAGGCGCGGCGGGCGTTCGAGGCTGAGTTCATCCAGTGTCCGCTGCTGGTCGGCCGCCGTCGAACGCAGGCGCGGCTGGGCAATCGGCTTCGGCAGCGGCGCGCCGGGCGCCTCGGCCAGTTGCATGAAACGCTCGATCATCAGCGGCAGCGCCGCCTTGTCGAGCGTGTGGCGAACATTGATGAGGCCGTAGCGGGATTCGCCGGTAAACCCGACGCGCCGGGGAATGCCGGCCAGAAAGGGAACCAGCGCCGATTTCAGCGAATTGGGCAAAACCCAGGCGGCATCGTAGCGCCGCGCCGCCAACTCGCGGGCCAGCCGCCAACGCTCCCCGAGCGCCAACTGGCCGTGGTTGAACGGGCTGTCGACGACCTCGGCGATGTCATCCATGCGCTGCAACACCGGCGCGACCCAGCGCGGGGCCAGGGCGTCGAGCCGCAAACCCGGATGCAGCGCCCGCAGCCGCGCGAACAGCGGCTGCGCCATGATCGCGTCGCCGATCCAGGCGGGGGCGACGATGAGGGCTTTCATGGTGAACACTCCCTCTCCCCACGACAGTGGGGAGAGGGTTGGGGTGAGGGGTCAAGGGTTACAGAACGCGAAGCGCCAAGCGCAAACGCCGTTCCCTTCCCCCCGGCCTGCAAGCGGGTGATGGTATAGGTCGTGGTGAGGCGCAGCCGAACCGCGACGCGGGTGGGAGGGGCGGGCAAGGAATGTCGCGGTTCGCTTCGCTCACCACGACCTATGCTCGCTATCCGATCCACAGAGTTCAGTGCTGTCCCTTGGGCGCAGCGCCCGTCAGGACGTAATGGGTGCGGCAATAAGGGCAGACCGCCTCGCCGGTTTTCACGACATCGAGAAAAACGCGCGGATGCTGGTTCCACAGCGCCGACTTCGGCGGCGGGCAGTGCAACGGCAGGTCGGCGGCGGTGAGTTGGATAGAGGTTTGCTGGGACATTGGCTGGTTCTCCCTTTTTAAGAAGCTGTCTCAAAAAATGTCGCGCGTGGCATTTGACCAAGGCTCAGATGTAGGTTGGGTAGGGCGCAGCGAACCCCAACCTACGGGCTGGAAGTGATGTTGACGGTTGGTGTTGGGTTTCGCTGCGCTCTACCCATCCACGGCTTTAGCGCGTCCGAGTTGAGCGCCGGGTTAGGCCGACAGGGATCAACTTCCCCGCAATTGATCTCGGTATTCCATAAATGATCGACGGAATGTCATTGGGTTTGAAATACCAGGAATGGGTGCTTGGGGATTGCCTGCGCCCGAAATAATGAGTGTCCCGTAATTAAAAATTCTACCCAAAACTCCCTGGTTGACTTGAATGCTTTCAACTTTTGTGATGTCCAGTTCAATGGTTCTTCGAGCGATAAAACCAAATTTTGCAATGACTCTTTTGTTTGTAAAAGCCAGTTCGGTAGTAAGGTAGCGAAGAGCAGCGGCTATCCAAAACAAAACCCCAACAACCCAAAATATCAGGATTAATCCAAGAATAATGGAAGGGAGAAGTGACCAAAAACTGATCTTACCCTCATAAATGACTTTCTCGTCTTTGATGAGGGTGCTTTCGATATATTTGCTCACACATTGCTCCTCTAGGCAAAAACAGGCTTCGGCGGGATTGCCTTGGTCTAACCTCAGATATACGTCAACCACCCCCGATGCGCTTCCAGCCGGCCGTGCACGGCGTCGAAGTATTGGGCCTGGATCTGCGCGGTGATCGGGCCGCGGCGGCCGATGCCGATCTGGCGGCTGTCGAGTTCGCGGATCGGGG
>WQUQ01000027.1 GCA_009782025.1 Desulfobulbus sp.
TATCAGCGCGCCCTGGCGCTGAAAAGCTAGAATCCCCAAACCATCACGAATAGCCGCCCATGCAACTCACCCTGACCCGCCCCGACGACTGGCATCTCCACCTGCGCGACGGCGAGGCGCTGGCCGCCGTGTTGCCGCACACCGCCGCCCAGTTTGGCCGGGCCATCGTCATGCCCAACCTGAAGCCGCCGGTCACCACCGTCGAACTGGCCGCTACCTACCGCCAGCGCATCCTGGCCGCGCTGCCAGAGGGCATGACCTTCGAGCCGCTGCTGACCCTCTACCTGACCGACAACACGCCGCCGGCCGAAATCGCCAAGGCCGCTGCCAGCGGCTTCGTCAAGGCGGTGAAGCTGTACCCGGCGGGCGCGACGACCAACTCCGACGCCGGCCTGACCGACGTTGCCAGGGCCTACGACGCGCTCGCCGAGATGGAGCGCCTCGGCCTGCCGCTCCTGGTGCACGGCGAAGTCACCGACCCGGCGATCGACCTGTTCGACCGCGAAAAAGCCTTCATCGACACCGTGCTGTTGCCGCTGACGCAGCGCTTCCCGCGTCTGAAAGTGGTCATGGAGCACATCACCACCCGCGATGCCGCCGAATTCGTCGCCGCCGCACCGGCCAACGTCGCCGCCACCCTCACCGCCCACCACCTGCTGTACAACCGCAACGCCATCTTCCTCGGCGGCGTTCGACCGCACTGGTACTGCCTGCCGGTGCTGAAGCGCGAAACGCACCGTCAGGCCCTGGTCGCCGCCGCGATTTCCGGTAATCCGAAATTTTTTCTCGGCACCGACTCGGCGCCGCACGCCAAGGGGGCCAAGGAGGCGGCCTGCGGCTGCGCCGGCTGCTATACCGCCTTTGCCGCCATCGAACTGTATGCCGAAGCCTTCGAGCAGGCCGGCGCGCTCGACCGGCTGGAAGCCTTCGCGAGCTTTTTCGGCGCGGACTGGTACGGCCTGCCGCGCAATACCGGCGCGATCACGCTGGTCAAGGAAAAGTGGACCGTGCCGGCCGACTATCCGTATATCAGCGCCGACCGCATCGTGCCGCTGCGGGCCGGCGAAACCCTGTCCTGGAAAATGCACCGAGGATAAATCATGCGTCTGCGCCACCTGCTGCCCCTGCTCGCCGTACCCCTGCTGGCCGCCTGCGTCAACGACTCGGCAAGCTACCTGATTGACGGCAGCGCCGAGCACACGCTGACCCTGATCCGCGAGCAACCGGCCTTCTGGAACGACAAGGTGAATCTGTCTCTGGCCGTCTCGCGCATGCCCGCCTGCCTGCGCCGGCACAGCCTCGGCAGCGGCACCGCGCGAACGCCGGTTGAAGTCTGGCAGGTGCCGTCGGGCGCTTTCATCATCCGCATCGGCAAGCGCATGTACGCCGCCGAAACGCAGACCTGCGAAGGCTTCGCCCGCATCGATGGCGATCCGGTCACCGGCATGGGCGAGTTGCGCGGAGTTTTTCGCGTGCGTGACGGGAAACTGGTTTTCGTCAAAGAGGCGGCGGGCACTAACTCCATTTCGCAATGAAATTATGAAGTTTAACAGCTTCAAAAATGAGCGGGCGCATGGCGTTCGCTACGCCACGCACGTCCAGATCAAGGCGACCGCCTTTGAGTACACCGAGGTTTTCTACAACCGCAAACGGCAGCATTCAACCCTGGGTTACCAGTCCCCCGTTCAGTTTCTGGAGACATGGTTCAGACAACAACAGCAGGAAAAACGGGTAGCATGAACCCACCCTTTGGCAGACGAAAAACAGAGGGAATCTCAGGCACGGCTCATCGCCTTACATCGTCATCGTTGTACTGGCGGAAGGATCGCCTCTGCTTCCGGGTGGCAACCCACGAGGAACGTCATCATCTCGGTCGCATCCTTCGAGAGATAGAAGCGCACCATCTTCTCGTTGAACTCCTGCGCCTTGGCAGCGGGCACGCTGATGGCATCGATGCCATGCGACATGAGCACGCCGTTCATCATGAAACGTGATGTGCGCTTGTTGCCGTCGAAGAAAAACTGTTGCAAAGCGCCGAACAGGAAGAAAATCGTGGCCCGCTCGAACGGCCCGCATTCTTGCAGCGCGGCCACGCCATCGGAAAACACTCGATTCAATTCCGGTGCATTGGGCAAAGTCGGCAGCGGGGTATAGCGCCCATGCTCGCCCAGCCCCACGTCCGGTGTGTAGTTCTTCTCCTGCCCTTCACCACGGAACATGCCCCATTCCAAGGCTTCCTTGCGGGCAACGATGCTGTTCAGTTCCGTGAATATCGGCTTGGAAAGCTCAAACTGACTGCCCCTGACCATCGCCAGCAACCGCTTGGAGCTTTCGGCCAGATTCAGGACTTGCTCCTGATCCGAAATTTTGCGTCCGCCGATGGTGACGCCATCCAGCAGCGTCTTGACTTCCGGGAAGGTGAAGGGGTTGCCTTCGAGCATCGATGCGTCCCAGACGAACTCCGGCAGCATCTTGTAGAAGCGGAAGCAAACTCGCTCAATCGAGTGCGAAGGAATAGCAGCCGGAACTGCTGACCTGTTCCAACGAAAGCCAAGAGCATCAAACAGAGTCATGTCACGACACCGCATCAATCATCAAACACGACTTCATCATACGCAGCCGTGTCGCGCATGTCAGCCACGAAACACGTCTTTACATTGTTGTGCGCTCGGCTCATCGGCGAGGTATTTCAACCACGAAAATCGGATCGCCATTTATCGACCGGGGGTCGCCGCTGGTCGCCAGCGTCAAGCGCCCCGCGCCGCCGCCCGGCAGTTTGGGAGCAAGTTGGCGGTGAGCCGCAGACGAACCCCAACATCGGCTGCCCTGTGGCCTTTTGCTCGTTGGGGTTCGCTACGCTCACCACCAACAGCCTCAGGCAAGGGATGCGTTGAGGATTGAAGCAAAACTGCTCTAAAAATGGATTTATCGGGCGGGAGATGATCCTGGTGTTTCAGGAACGATCCGGCTCCCAGTGCTCAAGGGGCATTTTTTCGCCCCACAGCCGATGAACCGTGGCCATCACCGACTGGGGTTCGCCGCTGGTCGCCAGCGTCAAGCGCCCCGCGCCGCCGCCCGGCAGCTCGCCGGCCAGCAGTCGGCGTTCAAGTTGCCGCGCCACCGCCTCACCGGTATCGAGCAAGCGCGTACCCGCCGGCAAGCGCCGCGCGATGGCTGCCGCCGCCCACGGGTAATGCGTGCAGCCGAGAACGATCACATCCGCCCCCGCCGCCGCCAGCGGCAGCATATAGGCATCGAGCAAATGCGCAATCAGCGGGCCGTCCGCGCCTTCCGCCTCGATGGCGTCGGCCAGTCCGGGACAAGCCTGGGTCACGACCTGAACATGACGGGCGTGACTTTCGACGAGGCGGCGAAAACGCTCGCTCGCCAGCGTGCGCGTCGTCGCCAGCACGCCGATGACGCCGGTTTTGGTCAGTGCCGCCGCCGGCTTGACCCCCGGCTCCAGCGCCACGATGGGCAAGGGCGTCGCGGCGCGAATGGCATCGGCCGCCACCGCCGTCGCCGTATTGCAGGCGATGACCAGCGCCTTGACGCCGCGCCGCGCCAGCGCGCCGGCGATGTTCACGCAACGTTCCTTGAGAAAAGCCTCCGGCTTGTCGCCATAGGGCAGAAAGCGGGTATCGGCGAAATAGAAAAAATCCTCGCCGGGCAGACGCTGGCGCAAGGCGCGCAGAACCGTCAGGCCGCCGAGACCGGAATCGAAAACGGCAATGGGGTGGTGATCGAGCGGGGCATCCACGACAGGCTGAGCCAGGTAATTCCATTTCCAAATCAACCGATGACTTTGTCGGCTTCACTTGCCGTACAACCGTACTGTCTCTCGCTTCGCCTTCGCGTCCTCGGCTGATTTAAAAATGGAATAAGGCGGCGAAAGGCGGCATTATCGCATTCCACCCGAGCGGCGGAATGGCCCCGCGCCACGTCGTTTGGCGTCAACACGCGGTCAGCGCGGGATGACTGCTGTCGTCAGTGCTCGAAGGCCAACTGTCGGCCTTCGCTATCGCGCCGGTCTGTCCGCCCGGCTTTTTCCGGCGCACGGAAACGCTTGGCGAGGCGCGCGGCCGGGATTTCCACCCAGCGATGGAAGACATGGGCGGCGACCAGGCTGCCGCCGAAGGCGACCAGCAGGCCGGCCGTTGCCGCTGCCGGCGAATTCCAGCCGAGACGCGCCCAGAGCGCGCCGACCAGAACCAGAATGGGAAAATGAACCAGGAACAGGCTGAACGACATTTTGCCGATCCGGGCGAGCGCGCTGCTGTGCGACCAGCGCTCACCCCAACCCAGGCGCCCGGCAATGAACAGCACGATGCCGAACACCATGGCCACGACCAGACGCCCGCGCCACTCGTAAAACAGAGCCAGCAGCATGACGCCCTCGAAAATGACGAAGCCCGTCGCGCCGCCGCGCGTCATCGCCCGGCTCACGAGAACGCCCATGAAGAAGAAGGGAAAGAAATACAAGGCCCAAGGCTCGCCAGCCGGGTCGAGATTGAAATAAAACAGCGAGTAAAGCGAGAGCGCCCAACCAATCAGCATGACCATCCCGTTATCGCCGGAACCGAAACGCCGTTGCAGAACCAGGCTGAAGGCGTAGAGCAGGCCAAGCTGGAAATTGATGCAGACGAACCACAGACCGGCCGACAGCGCTTCGTAGCCGAGAATGTCCTGCAAGAAAAAGAGGTGGGCGAGAAACTGGGCGAACGAGACCGGCTGGCCGAGCACCTCGTCGGGCACCCAGCCGCGCGCAAAGGCGTAGATGGGCAGAATGCCGATGACGATGACCAGATAGGGCAGGCCGAGCCGGCAGTAACGCTGGATGCCGAAACGCCCGAGTTGCCCCGGATCCCATTCCCGCCCCCGCATGCTTTGGGCGGAAACGTAGCCGCTGATGACGAAAAATATCTGCGTCGAGCGGCCATATTCGCTCAACCAGGAGAGCGCGCCGCCCATGATCGGCGCCGCCCATTCATTGAGCGGCGCGTACAGGGAAAAATGGTGCCAGACGATCAGCAGCGCGGCAAAGGCGCGCAAGATCAGAATGAAAGAAGGCTGAACGAGCAAAATAATGGAAATTATTTTAAAACGCCATTGTCACATGGCCACTCCACATCGCCGCCCATGGCCGGGAAATAAAGTTGTCGTTTTGACCCGACAAGATGATTCAGCCCGGTGGGTCTCGGCCCGCCGACCAACAGCCAATTTGACTTTGAACCGGTGGGGCAAGCCCCCGCCCTACACCGGATTATCGATGTCGACGAATTCGCAAACCAGGCCGCAGTGTTCGCCCACGTGCCGGGCCAGCGCCCGGATGCCGCCGCGCTCGGTGGCGTGGTGACCGGCGGCGATGTAGGCGACGCCGCTCTCAAGGGCGAGATGGACGGTTTGTTCGGAGATTTCGCCGGATAGATAGGCATCGACCCCGAGCGCGATGGCCTGCTCGAAATAGCCCTGCGCCCCGCCGGAGCACCAGGCGACGCGCCGGATCGGGCGCTTCGGATCGCCGATGACCAGCGGCTGCCGACCCAGTTGGCGGGCAACGCGGGCGCTCAATCCGGCCAGATCGTCGCCGGCGTCGGCGCTACCCAGCCAGCCGATGTCCTGCTCGCCGAAGCGGCCTGTCGGTTGCCAGTCGAGGAGCGCGGCCAGTTGCGCGTTGTTGCCCAGCGTCGGGTGCGCATCGAGCGGCAGATGGTAGGCCAGAAGGCTGATGTCGTGGCGCAGCAAGGCGCCGAGCCGCTGCTTGCGGATGCCGGTGATGCGGCCATCCTCGCCTTTCCAGAAATAGCCGTGATGGACCAGGATGGCATCGGCCGCGCGGGCCGCCGCGGCATCGAGCAGCGCCTGGCTGGCGGTGACGCCGGCGACGATGCGGCGAACCTCGTCGCGCCCTTCCACTTGCAGACCGTTTGGGCAATAATCGCGGAATTTCGCGGGCTCCAGCAGCTCATCCAGATAATTCACCAAAGCGTCACGTTTCATCGATACGGTCTTTCATGCACAGGTTGTGGCTGATTTTTGCACAAACGGTAACCATTGCGCTGGCCCTCCTGTTCGTGGTCGGCACCTTGAAACCGGAATGGTTGAACCAGCGCCCGGCCGTCGTCGCCCTGCGGGAAGCGCCGCGCAGCGCCGACAACGAAGCGCCCATGCCGGGTTCCTACCGCGATGCGGCGCGCGCCGCCCTGCCCTCGGTGGTGCATATCTACACCACCCAGACGGCGCACCCGCAGCGCAATCCGCTGCTCGACGATCCGGTTTTCCGCCACTTCTTCGGCGAACGCCCTGACGACCCGGCCGAGCGCAACGCCGGCCTCGGCTCCGGCGTCATCGTCAGCCCCGACGGCTATATCCTGACCAATTACCATGTCATCGAAGGCGCCGACGACATCCAGGTTTCGCTCAACGACGGTTCGACGCACAAGGCCCGCGTCATCGGCAGCGACCCCGAATCCGATCTGGCAGTGTTGCAGATCAAGGCCGAAAAACTGCCGACCATCACCTTCGACCAGGACGAGCGAGTGCGCGTCGGCGATGTCGTGCTGGCCATCGGCAACCCCTTCGGCGTCGGCCAGACCGTGACCATGGGCATCGTCTCGGCGCTGGGCCGCTCGCATCTGGGCATCAACACCTTCGAGAATTTCATCCAGACCGACGCCGCGATCAACCCCGGCAACTCCGGCGGCGCGCTGGTCGACGTCAACGGCAACCTGGTCGGCATCAATACCGCGATCTACTCGCGCACCGGCGGCAACGAGGGCATCGGCTTCGCCATTCCCGCCGCCAGCGCCCGCAACATCATGGAGCAAATCATCCAGCACGGTTCCGTGACCCGCGGCTGGATCGGCGTCGAAACCCAGGAAATTTCGCCGGAACTGGCCGAATCCTTCGGTCTGCCCGACACCGACGGCGCCTTGATCGCCGGCGTCATGCGCGGCGGCCCGGCCGATGGCGCCGGCATCCGCCCCGGCGACGTGCTGCTGGCGGTCAACGGCAAGCCGGTGCGCGATCCGCAGGCGATGATCGAGCAGATTGCCGCCCTGCGCCCCGACGACAAGGCCAGCCTGCGGCTGCGCCGCGAGCGCGGCATCTCCGAGGTCGAAGTGCGGATCGGCAAACGGCCGGCTTTCCGCCCGGAAAAAGAATAGCCCGGATAAGGGCGTAAAAAACGGGCGTAAAAAACCCGCCAGCGGCGGGTTCGTTGACAACCGGGAAAGGGCCGAATTACTTCAGCTTCACTTCCTTGTAAGCCACGTGCTTGCGGGCCTTCGGGTCGTACTTCATCATCTCCAGCTTCTCGGGCGTCGTGCGCTTGTTCTTGGAGGTGGTATAGAAGTGACCGGTGCCCGCCGTGGATTCGAGCTTGATTTTTTCGCGACCGCCTTTAGCCATTTTCTTGCTCCTCTCTCAATCAGATTTCGCCACGGGCGCGCAGGTCGGCGAGCACGGTATCGATGCCGTTCTTGTCGATGGTGCGCAGGCCGGCGTTGGAAACGCGCAGACGGACGAAACGGTTTTCGCTTTCGACCCAGAAGCGGCGATATTGCAGGTTCGGCAGGAAGCGGCGCTTCGTTTTGTTGTTGGCGTGGGAAACCTTGTTCCCAACCATCGGGGCTTTACCCGTGACTTGGCAGACTCGCGCCATGATTGGTGCTCCAGAATTCGATAGAGGAAAGCC
>WQUQ01000028.1 GCA_009782025.1 Desulfobulbus sp.
GACCATCAAATTTTGCTTTTCGTGCCTGATTTGTGCCCATCAAAACCAGAAAAACGGCTCCCCTCACCCCACCCCTCTCCCCGCAAGCGGGGCGAGGGAGCGGACGTTGTGCCTTCGCACAACCTTCGCCATGACAACCGGATTCGTGCGATTGCCCTGGTTTCAACCCCGCTCAAGCATCCCGATACCGCCCATAGGTGTAATGCGCCGCGCAGGCCCCTTCCGACGACACCATGCATGACCCGACCGGATTCTCTGGCGTGCAGACCGTGCCGAATATCTTGCAGTCCTGCGGCCGCTTGACGCCGCGCAGGATGGCCCCGCATTCGCAGGCTTTGGGGTCGGACGCCGGGCGGTAGGCGAGCGGGAAACGCTGTTCGGCGTCAAATTCGGCGAAGGCGCCGCGAATGCGCAGCGCCGAGTGGGGTAACGTCCCCAGGCCGCGCCACTCGAACTGTTCGCGCAACTCGAACACGTCGGCCACCCATTGCTGCGCCTTCTGGTTGCCGTCACGGCTGACGGCGCGGGTAAATTCGTTTTCGACCTCGGCCCGGCCGGCGTTGACCTGGCGGATCAGCATGCGGATGGCCTGCATCACGTCGAGCGGCTCGAAGCCGGCGATGACCACCGGCTTGCGATGCTTCTCGGCGAAGGGTTCGTAGGGCCGGCTGCCGATGATGGTCGACACGTGCGCCGGGCCGATGAAGCCATCGAGCGGCACCGCCTCCTGCTGGCGCGCTGCCGGCGCTTCGAGAATGCAGGCGATGGCCGGCGGCGTCAGCACATGGCAGCACAGCGTCGAGAAGTTTTTCAGACCGAGCGCCGCCGCCTGCCGGATCGCCACGGCGGTCGGCGGCGTCGTCGTCTCGAAGCCGATGGCGAAGAAAACGACCGGTTTCTCGGGCTGCTTCTGCGCCAGCGTCACCGCATCCAGACTCGAATAGACCATGCGCACATCGCCGCCGCGCGCCTTGGCTTTCAAGAGCGACAGGCCATCCGAGGCCGGCACGCGCAGGCAGTCGCCGTAGGTGCACAGCGTCACGCCCTGTTCGAGCGCCAGGCGGATGGCCTGGTCGATGCGGCCGATCGGCAGCACGCAGACCGGGCAGCCGGGGCCGTGGATCATGCGCACGTTGTCCGGCAGCAGGTCGGCGATGCCGTAGCGCGAAATGGCGTGCGTATGGCCGCCGCAAAATTCCATGAAGCGATAGTGGCGGGCCGGGTCGGCCTCGCGGCGGATGGCTGCGGCCAGGCCGCGGGCGAGATCGCCGTCGCGGAATTCGTCGATGTACTTCATCCCGGTTGTGCCTCGCCGGCCTCTGTCAACTCGGCGAACAGCGCCAGCGTCCGCGCCGCTTCCCCGGGGTCGAGCTTGTTCAGCGCGTAACCGACGTGGACGATCACGTAATCGCCAACCGCCACGCCCTCGACCAGAGCCAGCGAAATTTCCTTCTGCACGCCGGCCAGATCGACGATCGCCATCTCACCGGCGCGCAGGTCAACCACTTGCGCGGGAATTGCCAGACACATCGGGGGTTCTCCTTGTTTGCCGGCGGCCATTGTCCGCCGCGCTGGCCGCTGCTGGCAATGCCTCTCTCATCCTTCGAAATCGTGGAGCCAGCAAACGGTCAAAATTCAATCGGCGCGGACAGACCATGTGGCTCTGTTGGAGCAACTCCTATAGAGCCGGCCATTAAGCATTGACATTTCCGCCGTCATTGCGAGGGGCGAAGCCCCGCGGCAATCCAAGCAGCGGTCTGAATTGCCACGGCACTACGTGCCTCGCAATGACGATGGATTCTGAACGCATCATTCAATACTTATTGACCCGGCAATTAAGTATTGAACATTCCCGCTGCGTCATGCTGCGCGTAGTCGCAGCATCCATGCGGCTAGTGGATTCTGCGACTACGCTTCGCTCCGCGCAGAATGACAACACTTAATGGCCGGGTGAATAACCGTCAAGGGCATGGTCGTACTGGCTGGCTACCCCAGCGATCTCTACGACCGCATCCTGAAGGGTTGGAAGCACGTGGAGCGCGATCACTACGCGGCAGGAAGTCTCAAGTGCCGAACCGAGGTGCTATGGCTATCGCCGAGCGCATTTCTGTAATTCTGTTTCGCCGTGTGAAAATCACGGCTCATCAATTTATCGCATCAATCGACCGAAATTTATCGCGCCGCGCTTCAGCCGTGTTCGATGCCTATGGCTGGCCCGCTGATCTGCCGGATGAAGAAATCCTCGCCCGCCTCATCGCGCTCAACGCTGAACGCGCGCAGGAAGAAACTCAAGACAATATCTGCTGGCTGCGCCCCGAGTACCAAACCAAGACCAGGGCAGAGCGCCAAGCCGTGCAAACGGCGCTTGATCTGCTCCAAGCGCCGGAACCCGCCCCCAAAGGCAAGAAATCCGCCTGGCCCGCCAGCTTGCTCGAACAAACCCAGGCCGTGCGCGGCGCGATGGAAGCGCTGCGCCATGCCGACACCGCGATTACGATGGATGCCGTGGCTGCTCGTTTCATCCGCGCCTCCCGCACTATTCACCCGGCAATTAAGCATTGAACATTCCCGCTACGTCATGCTGCGCGCAGTCGCAGCATCCATGCGGCTCGTGGATTCTGCGACTACGCTTCGCTC
>WQUQ01000029.1 GCA_009782025.1 Desulfobulbus sp.
CCCATGTCCAGCGAATAGACGTTGGCCTTGGCCAGAATCTCCGGCACGTCGTTCTCGACGATGCGCCGGGCCAGGCCCTCGGCGATCGCCGTCTTGCCGACGCCGGCCTCGCCGACCAGGAGCGGATTGTTCTTGCGCCGCCGGCACAGGGTCTGGATGACGCGCTCCAGTTCCCGGTCGCGGCCGATCAGCGGGTCGATCTTGCCTTGTAGCGCCAGGGCGTTGAGGTTGATGGTGTATTGCTCCAGCGGCCCGGCTTCCTTGTCGCCTTCGCCCTCGGCCGATTCGCCCTCGGCATGGGCCTTTTGCTGCGGCACCTTGCTGATGCCGTGGGCGACGTAATTGACCACGTCGAGGCGCGTCACCGCCTGCTTTTGCAGAAAATACACGGCATGCGAATCCTTCTCGCCAAAAATGGCGATCAGCACGTTGGCGCCGTTGACTTCTTTTTTGCCCGACGACTGCACATGCAGAATGGCGCGCTGGATGACGCGCTGGAAGCCGAGCGTCGGCTGGGTGTCGATGTCGTTCCCACCGGCGACGGTCGGCGTGTGCTCGTTGATGAAATTGGTCAGATCCCGGCGCAGCGCATCCGGCCTGGCGCCGCAGGCGCGCAGCGCGTCGGCGGCCGAGGGATTGTCGATCAGCGCCAGCAGCAGATGCTCGACGGTAATGAACTCGTGGCGTTTCTGGCGCGCCTCGACAAAGGCCATGTGCAGGCTGACTTCGAGTTCCTGGGCAATCATCAATTTTCCTCCATGACGCAGGCGAGCGGGTGCTGGTGGCGGCGGGCAAAGGCGCTCACCTGCTCCACCTTGGTGGCAGCGATGTCGCGCGGGAACACCCCGCAAACGCCCCGGCCTTCGTGATGCACTTTGAGCATGATGCGCGTCGCTTGTTCAGTATTCAGAGAAAAAAAGCGTTGCAAAACGGCGATGACAAAATCCATCGGCGTGAAATCGTCGTTCAGCAACACCACCTTGTACATCTTCGGCGGTTCCAACCTTGCTCGTTGGGCTTGCAGTTGTCCGCCTTCATGAACCTTCGTCGTCATGCGCCCGATTCTATACAGTCAGGTTCAATTGGCAATCGGAATCATCGGGGCAGAGCGCGCCCTTTTCAATGTCGGCGAAAAACCGCAATGTCCGGTCGAACCGGCAGGCGGCCACGATACTTGTTGACGACATAATTCAACTGGCGTAGAAAGCAACGATGTTTGGCTTTTAGCTGCATCAAGGTTGCTGCATGAACCGGGTCACTGAGCGCAAACAGGGAGTCGGGGAGACCCGGAGTTTGTTCGTTTTTTGTAAGAAAGTTTTCCAAACATGGCAATCGGTACTGTGAAGTGGTTCAATGATTCCAAGGGTTTTGGCTTCATTACGCCGGATGATGGCAGCGAGGATCTGTTCGCCCATTTCTCCGCGATCAACATGAATGGCTTCAAGACCCTGAAGGAGGGCGAAAAAGTTTCCTTCGAAGTCGTGCAAGGCCCCAAGGGCAAGCAGGCTTCCAACATCCAGCGCGCCTGACGCTGACTGTCGCCAGACCAAAGCCCATCCATGTGGATGGGCTTTTTTGTTTTCAGGGCGCGACCCAGTGCCCCGATTTGCCGCCCTGTTTTTCGCCGAGGCGGATGTTGTCGATGCGCATGCCGCGGTCGACCGCCTTGCACATGTCGTAGATGGTCAAGAGGCCGACGGAAACGGCGGTCAGCGCTTCCATCTCGACGCCGGTGCGGCCAAAGCATTCGGCAGTGACCTGACAATGCACCGCGCATTCGGCCTCGTCGATGGCGAACTCGGCGGCGACGCGGGTGAGGGCGATCGGGTGGCACAGGGGAATCAACTCGCCGGTGCGTTTCGCCCCCTGAATCGCCGCGATGCGGGCAATGCCCAGCACATCGCCCTTTTTCGCCGAGCCGTCGCGGATCAGCGCCAGGGTTTCCGGCTTCATGAAAATGCTGCCGCCGGCGCGGGCGCGGCGCGCCGTTTCGTGCTTGCCGCCGACGTCGACCATGTGGGCCTGGCCGGCGCTGTCGAAATGGGTCAGATTGCTTTGTGTCGTTTGTGTCACGAGATTTTGCCGGACATTGCGCGGGCCGCATGGGGCGGCGGAGGTGGGCTATCATAGCACCCATGACCCTGAGCCGCCGCCTGACCGCCGGAATACTCGCCTGCGCCCTGGCGCTGCAACCGCTATGCGCCGATGAATTGCCGGAACTCGGCGATGCCGCCAGCAACGACTTGTCGCCGCAGATGGAAAAGCAGATCGGGCGGCAGATCATGAACGACATTCGCACGAGCGAACCGGCCTATCTCGATGATTCCGACGTCGAGGGTTATCTCAACACGCTGGGTAGCAAATTGGTTGCCGCCAGCGCCGATCCGGGCCTGGGTTTTACCTTTTTCGCCATCGCCGATCCGAGCATCAACGCCTTCGCCTTGCCTGGCGGTTATATCGGCGTGCATAGCGGCCTCATCCTGACCGCCCAGACCGAATCGGAACTGGCTGGCGTGATGGCGCACGAAATCGCCCACGTCACTCAACGCCACATTGCTCGCCAGGTATTCCAGTCCAGGCATTTGAGCATGGCCTCGATGCTGGCGATGGGCCTGGCCTTGCTGGCGGCGCGTTCCAATTCGCAGGTGGCGGGGGGAACGATTGCCGCCACCCAGGCCGGGCTGGCCTCGGCGCAACTGGCTTTCTCGCGCAATTTCGAGCGCGAGGCCGACCGGCTCGGCTTCGACACCTTGCGCAAGGCGGGTTTCGATGTGCGCGGCATGGCCGTCTTCTTCGGCAGCCTGCAAAAGGCAACGCGACTCTACGAGAACAACGCCACCGCCTACCTGCGCACCCATCCGCTGACCGGCGAGCGTCTGACCGACATGCAGAACCGCGAGATGGACGTGCAATACCGGCAGGTGCCGGATAGCGCCGAGTTTCAACTGGTGCGGGCCAAGTTGCGGGCCATGCAGGGCACGCCGGTGGAAGCGGTGAACGATTTCAAGCGCTTGCTCGACGAGCGCAAATTCACTGCCGAGGAAGCGACCCGCTACGGTTTGGCTTACGCGCTGTTCCGCGCCCGCGACTGGGCGGCGGCCGAAGAGCAAATCCAGAAGGCGCGCGGCGTCAAGGCGGCGGAGCCGATGATCGAGCGCCTGTATGCCGACATTCGCCTGGCGCGTGGCGATACCGCCGGCGGCCTGGCCGTCTATCGCCAGGCCATCCAGCGCTCGCCGCGCCACCAGGGCTTGCTCGACGGTTATGCCCAGGCGCTGCTGGCGGCCCGCCGCTTCGACGAGGCGCTGCGCTTTGCCGATGCGCAATTGCAGTGGCAGCCGGATTCGACCCGCTACCGCCGGGTGCGGGCGGCGGCGCATGCCGGCCTGGGCCATGAGGCGCAGCAACATCAGGAACTGGCCGACGTCTTTGCGCTGCAAGGCCAGACGCAGGCCGCCATCGAGCAACTGGAACTGGCGCAGAAAGCCGGCGATGCCAATTTCTACGTCATGTCGGCCATCGACGCCCGCTTGCGCGAACTCAAACGCCAGCGCCTCGATGAACTGAAAGAGCGGCGCGATTGAGGTTAGAATCGCCGCCCCAACCCCGGAAGCCCGCCGCCATGCAATTCGACCGCGATCTCGACGTCAAGGGCCTCAACTGCCCGCTGCCCATCCTGCGTACCAAGAAGGCGCTGGCCGAGATGGCATCCGGTCAGGTGCTGCGCGTACAGGCCACCGATCCGGGAGCGCAGAAGGATTTCCCGGCTTTCGCCAAACAGACCGGCAATGCCTTGATCGGCCAGCAGGAAGAAAACAGCGTTTTTGAATTTTTTCTCAAGCGTAAGTAACGCTAACCTGCCGCGCCATTGTGTTGCGAGAACTTGAGCAGCGCCGAATGAGTCGGCGGATGAAAATTCCTTTTGCTGTTATAATCTTTGTATGAACGCGACCCTTAAAATTACCAAAATCGGCAACAGCGCTGGCGTCATCCTGCCCAAGGAATTGCTGGCGCGTCTCAACACGCAAGTGGGCGGGATGCTCACGGTGGTTACGACTCCGCGAGGCATTGAGCTTGGCGCGGCGGAACCTGATTTCGATGCGCAGATGGCGGCCGCGCGAGAAGTGATGCAGCGGCGCAAACGCGCTCTGCGTGAACTGGCCAAATAGGCCATGCCGGACTGGACGTGGATTACTGCGGCGGCAGCCGTGGCGATACATGCCGAACAACTGGCCGAGCATGGCGGCGCCGAAGGCGTGCGTGATGCGGGTTTGCTCGATAGCGCGATGGCCCGACCGCAAAATGTCGCCGCCTATGGTGAACCCGACGCGGCGGCGCTGGCAGCCGCTTACGCTTACGGAATCGCGCGCAATCATCCTTTTGTCGATGGCAACAAGCGTACAGCGGCGGTCGTCAGCGAAACCTTCCTGATACTGAACGGCCAGACGTTGACTGCCACTGATGCGGAACTGGTTGTTGCCTTTCTCGCGCTGGCCGCTGGCGAACTGGCGGAGGAGCAACTGGCCGACTGGTTCCGCCAGTATGTGCGGGAGCAGTGAGCGCGGTCAGCGCGGGGCTTTCGCCAATCTCTTGCTGAGTGTTTGACCCGGCCGACGCTACAATGCCGGCCATTCGATCTGGACTGATTGTCATGACCCAACGCTCCACCCTCCCTCATCTCGACTGGCTCGAAGCCGAGGCCATCCACATCATGCGCGAGGTGGCCGGCCAGTGCGCCAACCCGGCGCTGCTGTTCTCCGGCGGCAAGGATTCCATCTGCATGCTGCGCCTTGCCGAGAAAGCCTTTCGTCCCGGCCGCTTTCCCTTTCCGCTGCTGCATATCGACACCGGCCACAATTACCGCGAAGTCGTCGATTTCCGCGACCGGCGCGCCGCCGAACTGGGCGAGCGGCTGATCGTGCGCTCGGTGGAAGATTCGATGCGGCGCGGCACGGTGGTGTTGAAGCATGAGAGCGAGTCGCGCAACAAGCACCAGTCGGTCACGCTGCTGGAGGCCATCGAGGAATTCGGCTTCGACTGCTGCATCGGCGGCGCCCGCCGCGATGAGGAAAAGGCTCGGGCCAAGGAGCGCATCATGAGCTTCCGCGACGAGTTCGGCCAATGGGATCCGAAAAACCAGCGCCCGGAACTGTGGAATCTCTACAACGCCCGCAGCCACAAGGGCGAGAACATCCGCGCCTTTCCCATTTCCAACTGGACGGAGATGGATGTCTGGCAATACATCGAGCGCGAGAATCTCGAACTGCCGAGCATCTATTTTGCCCACCACCGCCCCGTGGTCATCCGCGGCGGGGCCATCGTGCCGGTCAACGTGCCGCTGGTCAGCGGCGAACTGACCAATCTGCCCAAGGCCGGCGAGGAGATCGTCTCCCGGCAGGTGCGCTTTCGCACCGTCGGCGATATTTCCTGCACCGCGCCGGTCGAGTCGGAGGCCGATACCGTCGCCAAAATCGTGCTGGAAACCGCCAGCACAACCATCACCGAGCGCGGCGCAACCCGTCTGGACGATCAGACCAGCGACGCCTCGATGGAACAACGCAAGAAAGAAGGGTATTTCTGATGTCCGCCAATCAGCCCAGTGAGCACCCCGTCGAAGACCACGGCCTGTTGCGCTTTCTCACCTGCGGCAGCGTCGATGACGGCAAAAGTACGCTGATCGGGCGCTTGCTCTACGACACCAAGGCCATTCTCGCCGACACGCTGTCGGCCATCGAGCGCACCTCGCAGAAGCGCGGCGTCGGCGCGGTCGATCTCTCGCTGCTCACCGACGGCCTGCAAGCCGAGCGCGAGCAGGGCATCACCATCGACGTCGCCTATCGTTATTTCTCGACCGGCACGCGCAAATACATCATCGCCGACGCGCCGGGCCATGAGCAGTACACGCGCAACATGGTCACGGCGGCGTCCACCGCCAACCTCGCCATTATTTTGATCGACGCGCGCAAGGGCATGCTGACGCAGACCCGGCGGCACTCCAAGCTGGCGGCGCTGGTTGGCATTCCGCATCTAGTCGTGGCCATCAACAAAATGGATCTGGTCGATTACTCGCAGGAAGTTTTCGCGAAGATCAAGGCCGATTACCTCGCCTTCGCCGCCAAGGTCGGCATCGACGACGTGCGCTTCATTCCGCTCTCGGCCTTGAACGGCGACATGATCGTCGAGCGCGGCGCAGCGCTCGCCTGGTACGACGGCCCGACGCTCCTCGACATCCTCGAAACCGCGCCCGCCGCCCATACCGAGCGCGCCGAGAAATTCCGCTTTCCGGTGCAAACCGTCTGCCGCCCGCAGGATTCAGCCAACCCGGAACTGCACGACTACCGCGGCTTCATGGGCCGCGTCGAATCCGGCGCGATCAAGGTGGGCGATGCCGTCACCGTGCTGCCGAGCGGCCGTCAATCCACCGTCAAGGCCGTGCAGATCGGCGGCGTCGACATCGGCGAAGCCGGCACCGAGCAATCCGTCACCCTGCTGCTGGCCGATGAAATCGACATTTCACGCGGCGACATGATCGTCAAGACCCTTGAAGCCCCGGCCGCCGTCAAGGAAATCCGCGCCACCGTCTGCTGGCTGGCCGAAACCCCGCTCGACCGCGCCCGCACCTACCTCATCCGCCACACCACGCGCGACGCCAAGGCCAAGCTGACCGGCATCGACCACCGCCTCGACGTCAACACCCTGGAAAACCTGCCCGCCGACAAACTGGCGATGAACGATATCGCCGAAGTCAGCTTCAAGCTGGCGCAACCGCTGTTCGTCGATCCCTATAGCGAAAACCGCGCCACCGGCGCCTTCATCGTCATCGATGAGAGCAACAACAACACCGTCGGCGCCGGTATGATTCTGTAACCTCATCCACCCGGCCCCACCATCATGACCGGAGCCTGCCCGCCGCTCCTGCTGTCGCTCCTGCTCCTTGCCCCGCCCGCCATGGCCGACGCCTACAAATGCCGCCAGCCGGACGGGCGCATGGTCATCTCCGCCGAACCCTGCGCCGATAGCGGCCAAGTGGTGAAAGTCGTCCCCGCCGACAGCGTGCCCGAAGCCGAGCGCGAACGCGCCGAACGCGAGGCGCAGCGCCAGCGCGAACAGGCCGAGAAAAACCTGAATGCCCGCCGGGAAGATGAAAAACAGCGGGAAAAACAGGAACGGCAAGAACGGCTCGAACGCGAACGCGCCGCCATCCAGCAAGCGCCCCCGCCAGCAGCCGAACCCGTTTATGTCCCGGTGCCGGTTTATGTCGGCCCCGGCCAACTCCGCCCGCCGCCCCGGCCCCGCCCGCCGGGCAAGCCGGATAAACCCGACAAACCGCCTCCGCCCCAACCGCCGACGACTGTTTTGCGGCCGCGGTGAACTGATGCTGTTGTCTGAACCAGATCTCCAGAAACCGAACAGGCAATTGGTAACCCAGCGTCGAATGCAGTCGTTTCCGGTTGTAGAAGTTTGTCAAACGGTTGATTACAAACAACCATGAGGACCCGCGACCGACGCCATCAGCGAACGCCAGCGCGCACAAAGGCGGGCGGCAGGCTTGACCGTTCCGGCGTGATTTACCGACAATGATCTGCTTTCAGCCAGCCAGAGTTGCCCCATGCTCGAGAT
>WQUQ01000030.1 GCA_009782025.1 Desulfobulbus sp.
ATGGAAGAATTCGTCGGCAAGCTTTGGCACAACTGGATTTCCCGGGCGGCCGGCGGCCATTATCCGGCGGCCGCGGTCAAGCTGGCCGAGGTGGAAAAGACCGCCGGCATCCTGTTCCGCGCCTTCGGTGGCGACCCCGGTCTGAAGATCGCCGCCGCCACGGCCGAGGCGCACGGTGGCCGGCGGCGCTGGCTGCAACGCCTGGCCGGCAGCAACGAGAAACAGGCCTTGGCCCGGCGCGATGGCGAGACGCTCCGCCTGCCGCCGGAAATCGCCGTCTTTCCCGAAACCGCGTTGAACCGCGACTGCTACCTGTGGCTGGCCGCGCTGGCCGCCTGCGACGTGGCGCCGGGGCAGCCGTGGTTCATCCGTAACCAGCGTTCCAGCGCCGCCGCGCTGGAACGCTTCCCCGGCCTGGCATCGCGCTATCAGCGCCTGCTCGCCGCCCATCTGGCCGCCCGCATTCCGCCCGAGCAACTACAACCCGACGAGGCGGCGCAGGAAGCCGCCATCCGCCAGGCGCTGCGCCAGCCCGGTTCAGCCGAGGGCTTGCCGCCGCTCCATTCGCGCCAGTCGCGCCCGCCGCAGCCGGTGCCGCTGTGGCTGATCGCCGCCGGGGAATGCCTGGCCGCCGGCCAGGTGGCCGACGCAGACGCCGAACCGCGCCCGGAAGGCGGTGCCCGCGCCGAAACGATCCCCGATGCGCACAAGGCCGAGCAGGTCGAGACGCCGGATAACAAAAATCCGACCCTGGTGTTCTTCCGCGCCGAGAGCCTGCCGACCTGGGCCGAATACATCCGCGTCAACCGCGCCTACGACGATGACGAAAACCCCGATGCGCACAACGCCGCCCGCGATCTCGACAAGCTGTCGCTGACCCGCGACGGCGAAACCGCCGTCTCGCGCGTCCGCTTCGATCTCGACCTGCCCTCGGCGGCCGAGGACGACGCGCCGGTCGGCCCCGGCATTGCACTGCCCGAATGGGATCACCGCAAGGGCCTGCTGCTGGAAGGCCATTGCCGCCTCCAGCCGATGATCGCTCGCGACGCCGGCCGCCAGCCCCTGCCGCCGGAACTCGCCGCCACCGCCAGAAAGCTGCGCGGCCAGTTCGCCGCGCTCGCCCCGCAGCGGCGCTGGCTGAAGGCCCAGCCGGACGGCAGCGAACTCGACATCGACGCCTGCGTGCGCAACCACGCCGACCGCGCCTGCGGCCACACGCCGGAAACCGGCGGCTATCTCGCCCAGGCGCGCTGCGAGCGCGATCTCGCCTGCCTGCTGCTGGCCGACCTGTCGATGTCGACCGACGCCTGGATTTCCGACACCCACCGCATCGTCGACGTCATCCGCGATTCGCTGCTGCTCTTTTCCGAGGCGCTGACCGCCACCGGCGACGCTTTTGGCATCTACGGCTTTTCGTCGCTGCGCCGGCAGAACATTCGCTTTCATCTGCTCAAGGATTTCGCCGGCGCTTACGATGCCGCCGCCCGCGCCCGCATCATCGCCATCAAGCCCGGTTTCTACACCCGCATGGGCGCGGCCATCCGCCAGTCGGCCAGCATTCTCGGCGAACAGCCGGCGGCCCGGCGGCTGTTGCTCATTCTCACCGACGGCAAGCCGAACGACCTCGACCTCTACGACTCGCGCTACGGCATCGAGGATACCCGGATGGCGGTGCATGAGGCGCGGCGTCTCGGCCTGACCCCCTTCTGCGTCACCATCGACCGCGCAGCGGGCGCTTACCTGCCGTGGCTGTTCGGCCCGGCCGGCTTCTGCGTCATCAGAAAACCGGAAGAACTGCCGCACCGCCTGCCGCTGCTTTATGCCCAACTGACGAGAGATTAAATTCCATTGCCCTATTGCCGGGGAAGCCGACCGATGGGAGCATAATGCTGTCTCAATCTGACGGTGCCCTTATGCAGTCACATCCGCCCATCAATATCGAAGCCCTGCTCACCCACGTGCCGCTGTTCAACGGCCTGGGGCCCGCCGAAATCGGCCGCATCGCCAAGGCGACGCGCGAAATCCACGCCGGCAAGGGCGACATCCTGTTTCACAAGGGCGACCCCTGCAACGGCTTTCACCTCCTGGTCTACGGCCAGATCAAGCTGGCCTTCACCTCGGCCCAGGGTTCCGAAAAAGTGGTGCAGATCCTCGGCCAGGGCCAGAGCTTCGGCGAGGCGCTGATGCTCATGGACAAACCCTACATCGTCTTCGCCCAGGCGCTGACCGATTCGCTGCTGCTGCATGTATCGAAGGCGGCGATCTACGAGGAACTGACACGCGACCACAACCTCTGCCGCAAGATGCTGGCCGGCATGGCCATGCGCCTGCACGAGCTGATGAGCGATGTCGAATCCTACTCGCTGCACTCCGGCAAGCAGCGCATCATCGGCTACCTGCTGCGCGAGGTGAATGACAAGGCGCCCGGCGAGACGGCCGAGGGCGCCAATGTCACCATCACCCTGCCGACCAGCAAAGGCGTCATCGCCTCGCGTCTGAACCTGACCCAGGAACATTTCTCGCGCATCCTGCACGAACTGATCGGCCACGGCCTGATCGTCGTCGAAGGCCGCAAGATTCACATCCCGTCGGTCGCCAGGCTGCG
>WQUQ01000031.1 GCA_009782025.1 Desulfobulbus sp.
TCGACGGAACGGGTGAAGGCCGGCAGATGCTCCTGCACGCGCGGGTGCTGGCGAAAATGCCGATGCAGGCCGGACTCGATCAACTGCCACATCCACGCCAGCGCCTGATGCTGGCGCTTGGCGGCGAACTCGCCGGTCGGCTGCAAGGCCGCTTGGTATTGCTCGACCTGCGCCCAGAACTCGGCGATGCCCTCTTTGTGCAGCGCCGACAGCGCCAGCACCGGCGGCGTCCAGTGCTTTGATGCCGGGCGCAGCAGATGCAGCGCGTTGCGCCACTGGGCGCGGGTCACGGCGGTGGCCTGCGGGTCGATGTCGGCCTTGTTGATGGCCACCAGATCGGCGATCTCGACGATGCCTTTCTTGATCGCCTGCAAGTCGTCGCCGGCATTCGGCAGTTGCAGCAGGCAGAACAGATCGACCATGCCGGCCACCGTCGTCTCCGACTGGCCGACGCCGACCGTCTCGATGATGATGACATCGTAACCGGCGGCCTCGCAGAGCAGCATCGCCTCGCGCGACTTCTCGGCCACGCCGCCGAGCGAACCGGCCGAGGGGCTGGGGCGGATGAAGGCTTCCTCGCGCTGCGCCAACTGCTCCATGCGCGTCTTGTCGCCGAGGATGGAGCCGCCGGTCAGCGTGGATGACGGGTCGACGGCCAGCACGGCCAGCTTCTTGCCCTGCTCGATCAGCCAGACGCCGAGCGCCTCGATGAAAGTCGACTTGCCCGCCCCCGGCACGCCGGAAATGCCGATGCGGATGGCCCGACCGGTGTGCGGCAACAGCGCCGTCAACACAGCTTGCGAGCGCTGCTGGTGATCGGCGCGCGTCGACTCGATCAGCGTGATGGCCTTGGCGAGCGAGCGCCGCTGCCCGGCCAGCACCGCGTCGACCAGTTGCCGGTCAGCGTCGGAGAGCGGGGAGGCGGGCATGGGCGCGTCGTTCATGTCATGAGTTGTAGGTTGGGGTGAGCGTAGTAATGTAGGTTGGGTAGAGCGTAGCGAAACCCAACATGATGCGCCCGCTGTTGGGTTTCGCCTTCGGCTCAACCCAACCTACGCGCTCATAAGTTGCGGGTTGAGCCGAGCACAGTGTTAGGGACGTTGCGAAAAACTAACGACAAGGAAACTGATGAGCGCCAAGGATAGTGCAATGATGCTTTTTATAAACAGGTTGCGCGGCCAAGCAGCAACTTCAGGATGCGTAAAGCAATAAAACACAGCGATTGGGCTAAAAAGAATCATGATTACTCCCCAAGCACGATGCTTATTTCCAAAGGCAGTGGGGATTGATACGAGGGAAGCGATTAAAAATATGGCAAGACCAATCGATCCAACGATACCGATAGCAATTAATAGCAGAAGCATTTCCATGACGCCCCTTAACTGAAACTAACCCCGCACCTTCCTGATCTCCTCCAGCACCTTCTTCGCCGAATCCTCAATCCGCGTCCCCGGCCCAAACACGGCCTTCGCGCCAACAGCAAACAGCGCCTCGTAATCCTGGGCCGGAATGACGCCGCCGGCGAACACGATGATGTCGTCGGCCCCCTGCGCCTTCAGCGCCTGAATCAATTGCGGCACCAGGGTCTTGTGGCCGGCGGCGAGCGATGAGCAGCCGATGGCGTGGACATCGTTCTCGATGGCTTGGCGGGCAGCTTCTTCCGGCGTTTGAAAGAGCGGCCCCATGTCGATGTCGAAGCCGAGGTCGGCATAGGCGGTGGCGACGACCTTGGCGCCGCGGTCATGGCCGTCCTGGCCGAGCTTGGCGATCATGATGCGCGGCCGGCGGCCTTCTTCTTCGGCGAATTGGGCGACATCGGCCTTGATCTGCTCCCAACTTTCCTGACCGCCCACGACGCCTCCGTAAACTCCCGAAATGGTCTGGTTGTTGGCGCGGAAACGGCCAAAGACCTTTTCCAGCGCATCCGACACCTCGCCGACCGTGGCGCGCAGGCGAATGGCTTTGACGCTCAAATCGAGCAGGTTGCCTTCGCCGCTTTCGGCGCAGCGGGTCAGCGCGTCGAGCGCCGCCTGCACGGCCGCGCCGTCGCGGCTGGCGCGAATCCGCTGGAGGCGGGCGATCTGCGCCTCGCGCACGGCGTGGTTGTCGATGTCGAGGATGTCAATCGCATCCTCCTTGGCCAGCTTGTATTTATTGACGCCGACGATCACATCCTTGCCCGAGTCGATGCGCGCCTGTTTGTCGGCGGCGCAGGTTTCGACCTGCATCTTGGCCCAGCCGGATTCGACGGCTTTGGTCATGCCGCCCATCGCCTCGATTTCCTGGATGATGCCCCAGGCCTTGTCGGCCATGTCCTGTGTCAGCTTCTCCATCATGTAGGAGCCGGCCCAGGGGTCGACGACCTGGGTGATGTGGGTTTCTTCCTGAATGATGAGTTGGGTGTTGCGGGCGATGCGGGCCGAGAATTCGGTCGGCAGCGCGATGGCTTCATCCAGCGCATTGGTGTGCAGCGACTGGGTGCCGCCGAAAACCGCCGCCATCGCTTCGATGGTGGTGCGCACCACGTTGTTGTAGGGGTCTTGCTCGGTCAGCGACCAGCCGGAGGTCTGGCTGTGCGTGCGCAGCATCTTCGACTTGGCGTTTT
>WQUQ01000032.1 GCA_009782025.1 Desulfobulbus sp.
TGTACCGGAAATCGCGGACGCTTCCCTGGCTGGGTGCTCTGGCCCTGGCTGCGGCCTCATCCATCTTCTGTTGCAGTCCCGTCTTCACGAACACCCAGCGCGGCGGGTTTGCAACTTCCCCGCGAAAGCGGCCAACAGGGAATGACGGGGTTGGAGCCGTAAGCATTTGAACGGAAATTGCCCTAGGCGACGGCTTCCGGCGGCAAGGCAAAATCGGCGTAGCGCTCGCGTACCGCCGCCCAGTCGAAATGCGGCCCTGGATCGCTCTTGCGGCCCGGCGCGATGTCGCTGTGGCCGGCCAGGGCGGCGATCGGGTAACGGGCGCGCAGCGCGTCGATCAGGCGGAACAGCGCGGCGTATTGAGCGGTGGCGAAGGATTGCTCATCACAGCCTTCCAGTTCGATGCCGATCGAGAAATCGTTGCAGTTCTCCCGCCCGCGCCAGGCCGAGCGGCCGGCATGCCAGGCCCGCTGGTCGCAGCCGACGAACTGGGTGATGCGGCCGTCGCGGCGCACGTAAAAGTGAGTGGACACTTCCTGCCCGGCGATTTCGGCGAAGTAGGGGTGGGCTGTCGCATCGAGCCGGTTGAGGAAAAAATGCTCGACGTATTCACCGCCAAATTGCCCCGGCGGCAGGCTGATGTTGTGAATGACGATCAGCGATACCTCGGCCCCGGCCGGTCGTTCGCCAAAATTGGGCGACGGTCGCCACTCGACGCCTTTCAGCCAGCCGCCGGATTGCCAGGCCATTACTCGATGCCCAGACGTTCCAGGCGGTAGCGCAGCGAGCGGAAGGTGATGCCGAGCAGGCGGGCGGCGGCCGTGCGGTTGCCGTCGGTTTTCTGGATGGCTTCGAGAATGGCCTGGCGTTCCAGCCGGTTGAGGTAGTCATCCAGGGTTTCGCTGCCGCGTCCCAGGGTTTCGCCGCCGCCTTCTTCCGGTTCGAGATGCAGATCTCCGGCTTCGATCAGGTCGCCCGAACGCAGGGCGGTGGCCCGTTCGAGGATGTTTTCCAGCTCGCGCACATTGCCGGGAAAGGCGTACATCTGCATGGCCTTGAGCGCTGCCGGCGAGAGCCGGGGCGGCGGCTCGCCGCCGATGCGGGCGAGAATGCTGTCGACCAGCGGCACGATGTCCTCGACCCGCTCGCGCAGCGGCGGCATGTGCAACTCGATGACGTTGAGCCGGTAATACAAATCCTGGCGGAAGGCGCCCTTGTCCACGCAGTCGCGCAGATTGCGGTGCGTGGCGCAGATGATGCGCACGTCGACCGGCTCCTCGGTCACCGCCCCGACCTTGCGCACGCGCTTTTCCTGAATCGCGCGCAGCAGTTTGACCTGCATGGCCAGCGGCAGATCGGCCACTTCGTCGAGAAACAGCGTGCCGCCGGTGGCGGCCTGGAAAAAACCGTCGCGTTCGCTGTCGGCACCGGTGAAAGCGCCCTTGCGGTAGCCGAAAAATTCGCTTTCCATCAGGTTTTCGGGAATCGCCCCGCAATTGACCGGAACGAAGGCCGCGCCGCCGCGGTTGCTGCGGGCATGGATCAGGCGCGCCGCCAATTCCTTGCCGCTGCCGGATTCGCCGGAGATATAGATCGGCGCCTGGCTGCGCGCCAGTTTTTCGATCATCAATCGCACCTGCGCCATCGCCGGCGAATCGCCGGTCAATCCGCTCAGGTTGTCGCCTTCCTCTTGCTGCTCGCCCGGCAGGCGCAGCGCCGATTTGACCAGGGCGCGCAACTGTTCCAGACCGACCGGTTTGGCCAGATAATCGAAAGCGCCCGCCTTGAGCGCGGCGACGGCGTTCTCGGCGCTGCCGAAGGCGGTGATGACCGCCACCGGCGTTTGCGCATGGCGCTCGCCGATGTAGCGGACGATGTCCAGGCCGACGCCATCGGGCAGCCGCATGTCGGTCAGACACAACTGAAAGCTGTGCGCATCGAGCGCCGCCCGCGCCTCGGCGACGCTGCCGACGCATTCGGCCAAGAGCCCCATGCGCGCAAGCGTCAGGTCGATCAGCTCGCGGATGTCGGCCTCGTCGTCGACGACGAGCACCCGGTTCAGTTCTTCGCGTGAGCGGCGTTCGCTTCTGGTGGTGGGCACGTGTCGTTTCTCCCGGTCATGATGAAATGTCCGCCCGGCGCATTGGCGCCGATGCTTAGACTGCCGCCGTTGGCGGCGCACAGTTCGCGGGCAATGTATAAACCCAGCCCGGAACCGGTGTGGTAGGTGGTGAAGAACGGCTCGAAAATCTGTTCGCGTATCTCGTCCGGCACGCCGGGGCCGTCGTCGATGACATGCAATTCGACCCGGCCGGCGTCGGCGACCGCGACCGCTTCGAGGCGAACCGCGCCGGGGCCGCCGGATGAATAGCGCAGCGCATTGCTGACCAGGTTCCACAAAATCTGATGCAGGTGATTGGGGTCGAAGTACAGGGCCGCGCCGCTGCTCGCCTGCCAGACGACGACGCCCGGCGTCAGGCTTTCGGCGGCGGTGAAATCGCCGATGAAGGTCGGGCAGAACCGGTCGAGCGCGATCATCTCGGGCTGGCCCCGGTTCTGGCGGCCGAGCAGCAGCACGTCCGCGACGATGCGATCGAGACGGCGCACGTTGTCGTTGAGAATGCGCAGCAGGCGGTCAATCACTTCGCTTCGCCGCTCCTCGCGCAGCAACTCGCCGGCATGGCTGATGGCCGACAGCGGATTCCTGATCTCGTGCGCGATGCTCGCCGTCAGGCGGCCGAGCGAAGCCAGCTTCATCTGCTGGGCGCGCTCCTGGATGCGGTCGAGGTCTTCGAGAAAAATCAACTGTTCGCGGTCGGTGCTGGCGGTATGTTCAAAACGGGCGAACAGGCGGCGATCCGCAAAACCGGTGCAGAGCGCGTTCTCCGGCCCGCCGTTCGCCCATTGACCCAGGCCGGCGGCCAGCGGGGCCGGCAGGGCCTGGGCCTCATCATCGGCCAGGCCGAGCATGGCGCGGGCCACCGGGTTGTGACGGACGATCCGGCCAGCGGCGTCGACGATCAGCACGCCATCCTGCATCCGCTCGACGATGTTCTGGCTGATGCGAATCTGGTTGTCGAGCGCGATGCCGCGCCGCCGCGCCAGATTCTCGTGAATCATGGCTCGCTGCCCGAGTAGCCGAGCCAGAATGGCGGTGGCGAAGAAACCGGCGGAAATGAGACCCGGCTGGACGATGGATGAGCCATCGAAACGCCCGGTCAGAATGCCGTAGACCTGCACCGCCAGTACCGCCAGCGTCGCCAGGGCGGCATAAAACAGAACCAGCCGGCCGCGTCCCACCAGGCTGGCCGCCGCCAGCGAAATCAGCAACAACACGGCCAGGTCGCTGCCGATGCCGCCGGAGTTGAACATAATCAGATTGATGACGACAATGTCGGCCAGCACCTGCGACGACAACTGCATGTTGAAGTGTTGTTGCCAATGGATCGACAACAGCAGGCCGGCCAGCACGGCGAACAGGTAGCCGCCGGTCAGCAGCAGGTTGACCGGGGTCGGGAACAGATTCAGATGCGCGGTCAGCGTCTGCGGAAACAGAAAAGCCAGCAGGAACAGACCGGCGACGACCAGACGATAGAGATTGAAATACTGCAAGGAGCGCCAGTTTGGCGCCCAGGTCGTCGATAGCCAGTTGTCCATCGGCATCAGGCGTCTCCCGCCTGACGATGCGCTGCGCAGCAATAGCGGCGTTCGCCTGCGCCGATACTGTCGCTTTCCGGCAGCAGCAGACCGCAATGGGCGCAGGCCACCATCCTTTCCACCGGCGGATCCGGCCGCGCCGGCGGCGGCGCTGAAGGTTTTCGCCACGTCCACCAGAGCACGCCGAACACGGCCAGCAACAGCAGGAACTTCATTTTCGCCTCATTGAACTGGAGTTGGTGGCGATAGTAACGCAAGCCATCGGCCATACCGCCCGGCCCCAAACTGAATTATCCGCCCGGAAATGAAAAAAAGCCTTGATTGCTCAAGGCTTTTCAAATAAGGCTTGGTCGGAGTGACATGATTCGAACATGCGACCCCTGCGTCCCGAACGCAGTGCTCTACCAGGCTGAGCTACACTCCGAAAGTTGAGGAAATCTAGTGATTTCTCTCAACGGCAAAGAAAGTCGATTGTAGCAGAGCTTCCTTGTAATTTGAATCCCTCAGCGCGCTGATTGCGGCTCTGGCCTGCGCGGCTTCTTCGCCGGCGCGCGTTCTGGCGTAGTCCAGGGCATTGCTGGCGCGAATGGCGGCCAGCACGGCGGGAAAATCGTCGCGCCCGCCGTTTTCGATGGCTTTACGCACAGAGGCCGCCTGTTCCGGCGTGCCGCGCTGCATGACGTGGATCAGCGGCAAGGTCGGCTTGCCTTCCGCCAGATCGTCGCCGAGGTGCTTGCCGGTCGCGGCTTCTTCGCCGGAGTAGTCGAGCACGTCGTCGATCAGTTGAAAGGCGGTGCCCAGGTGCATGCCGTAACGGGCCAGGGCCTGTTCCAGTTCCGGCGTGGCGCCGCCGAGAATGCCGCCCAGTTGCGCGGCGGCTTCGAACAGCTTGGCCGTTTTGTAGTGAATGACCTGCATGTAGCGCGCTTCGTCGACGTCGGCGTCGTGGCAGTTCATCAATTGCAGGACTTCGCCTTCGGCGATGATGTTGGTGGCATCCGAAAGCACGCGCATGACGCGCATGTCGTCGACCGCCACCATCATCTGAAAAGCCCGCGAATAGAGGAAATCGCCGACGAGCACGCTGGCGGCGTTGCCGAACAGGGCATTGGCCGTATCGCGGCCGCGCCGCAGCGCCGATTCGTCGACCACGTCGTCGTGCAACAGCGTTGCGGTATGAATGAATTCGATCACCGCCGCCATTTCATGATGGCGGGTGCCCTGGTAGCCCAGAGCGCCGGCGGTCAGCAGCAACAGGGCCGGACGCATGCGTTTGCCGCCGCTGTTGATGATGTACTCCGCCACTTGCCGAACCAGCGCCACATCGGAATGCAGACGCTCCCGGATGACCTTGTCGACGGCTTTCATGTCCGGGCCAATCAGGGTATGGGGCTGTTCCAGTGTCATGATGGAAATTTTCAGTTGAACTTCGGAATATTAGGGATCGGACATGGGCCAGTCAAGGCCGAAAGAGTGATCCTGGCCTGCGCATGGGTGGGGCTTTCGGCTAAACTCAACGGCTGGATATTCATTTGTGGAGACCGGCATGGAGACTCAAGCATTCGTTGCTCCCGTGGTTCAGGATCACGAGGCCCTGGAGGAATTTGCCGATGCCTTGACCGATCGCGCGCCGGAGATCGAACGCGACGTTGCCCGGCTGCTGAAGAGCACGGCGGATTCGCAAATCACCGCGGATCTGTTTCGCGCCATTCACAACATCAAGGGCGACGCCTCGCTGTGCAAATTCGCCCTGGGGGTCGCCATCGTCCACCCGATTGAAAGCGTGCTGGAGCGCTTTCGCGGCGGTGAAATCGTCTTCACCGAACTGCTCGGCGAAGTGATCCTGCTCACCGTGGACCGGCTGGAACTGGCCACCGATGACCTGCTGCATGGCAAACCGCTGGACAGGCTGCGCCTGCCGGAACTGCTCAATGGTCTGGAGCGGATGGCGCAAGCGCCAGCCGAACAGATCGATCCGCTCTGCGCCGAATTGATCGAGATCGTCACCGGTTTTCCCTCCATTCTGGCCGACATTCCGGTGCGCACGCCGCAAGAGCCGCGTCACCGCCACGGCGGCGAAACGAAAAGCAGCGCCGCCGACCTGCAATTCTTCCGCTCGCTGGCCCTGCAACTGGAAAGCCGCTCGCCGCTGTTCAAGGGGCGCACCATGCGCATCCTGCGTCTGGCTCTGGAAACCAACAAGGCGGCCGGCAGCCCGGTCAATCCGCAGCAACTCGAAGCGGCCGTCTATCTGCACGATGTCGGCATGATGTTCCTGCCGGAATCGGTCTGGCTCAAGGTCGGCAAGATGACGGATGAGGACAAGGCATTGCTGCGCAGCCACCCCGGCCTCGCCGCCGGTCTGCTGCTGCGCATCCCCGGCTGGGAAGGCGCGGCCGAGATGGTCGCCCAGCATCACGAAATGCCGGACGGCGCCGGCTACCCGCAGGCGCTGGCGAGCGACGCCATCTGCGCCGGGGCCAAAATCCTGTCGATCGTCGATGCCTTTGAATCGGTGATGCTCAAGCACATCCATCGCGGCAAGAACCGCTCGGTGCTGCGCGCCATCGCCGAAATCAACGCCTGCGACAATCAGTTTGCGCCGGAATGGATCGGGCCGTTCAACATCGTCATTCGCAAGACCATCGAAGCCTGATGACTTTTGACCACGGTGCAAGCGAGAAGCCCGGCCTTCAGGCCGGGGTCAAGCGAGCCAAGCATGATTTCGGTGCCGGAGGCGCCCCAAACTCGTGGCGAGGAAACTCCGGGCTTCAGCCCGAAGTGACTCACCGCCAGCGGCGCTTCGGCGGCGTCGCCCGTCTTTACGGCGAGGAGGGCGCGGCCCGGCTGCGGGCGGCGCACGCGGCGGTGGTCGGCATCGGCGGCGTCGGCTCCTGGTGCGCCGAAGCGCTGGCGCGCACCGGCGTCGGCCAAATCACCCTGATCGACCTCGACATGGTCGCCGAATCCAATGCCAACCGGCAGATTCACGCCCTCGACGAGGTCTGGGGCCGGGCCAAGGTCGAGGCCATGCGCGAACGCATCGTCGCCATCAACCCGGATTGCCGGGTGCATTGCATCGAGGATTTCGTCACGCCGGAAAATGTCATTGAGCGGCTGGCCGGCGATTATTCGGTCGTCGTCGATGCCATCGACCAGGTCCGGGCCAAGGTGGCGATGATCGCCCATTGCCGCCAGCGCCGCCTGCCGATCGTGGTGGCCGGAGCGGCGGGCGGCCAGCTTGACCCCACCCGCGTCACGCTGGCCGATCTCAGCGAGACGATTCAAGATCCGCTGCTGGCCAAGGTGCGCGCCCAGTTGCGGCGCGATCACGGCTTTCCTCCGGGTTCTCCTCGTGGCAAGAAATTCGGCGTAGCGGCGGTGTTTTCCACCGAGCCGCTGCGTTATCCGGCGGGCGACCCAAGCTGCGCTGTTCCGACCGGGCCGTCCGGCCTCAACTGCGCCGGCTTCGGCTCATCGGTCTGCGTGACCTCGGTGTTCGGCATGGTCGCCGCCGCCCGCGCCATCGAGTTGATCGTTGCCGGCAAGGCGGCGGAACCAAAGATCGGCATCGGCTTGAGATCGGCTTGAACCGCTCCTTTCAGAAGCAAACATCAACTCGGCCGAGTTTACAAAGTCGCCCCTGCAAAATTCACCCCAGCGCCCCGAAAGCCGTTGGCCTGACCGATTTTTCCCGGCACAACGCCCCTGCCAGCGTAATTTCAAGCCAAACCAGTAGTGCCAACACGGGCGCAAAAAGGCCTTTCAGGCCCAAACGCACCATCGCCCGCAGCAGCCAGCGGATGTTGTAGCCCGCCGCGCACAGCACCGCATGCACCGCATCGCCGGTTTGTCCCTTGAGCCAGCAGCGATCCAGCGCGTTGTCTTGCTTGCAGTGCCCTATGGCCGGCTCCACCGCTTGTCTTCTTTTGAGCCAACGCCGCTGCTGACAGG